>DATFOP010000140.1:0-16749 GCA_035265505.1 Propionibacteriaceae bacterium
TGACTCTGCCGCCGTCGATGAGACCGGCCACCACGTCGACCATGCCCCACGATTCGAAGTCTTGCGCCCCGCCCATCTCGTGCGGGAAGACAAGGACTGGACGACCCCAGTGCCCGTACCCAACGACAGTGCCAGTCGCTCCGATCGCCGGCGACCAAAGATCGACCGCGCGGCGCCTCATGGGAGATCCTTCATGGACGAGATGGGCGACAAGTACGAGCAGCACCTGCGCCGGACAGTTTAGTGGCGCCCGCTCTCGCGGCTAGGTGCTGCGGGAATTCACCCATCACGCGTTTCTGCAAGATGGGTATCCAACCCGACGCGTGCCGAGTCGTGTCCTCCGTAGCGTCCTCGACATGGCGGGTGTGGCGGTGCTAGCGGGATCGGTCTCGACCGTCCTGTTCGCGGTGAGCACCCTGCCCATGTTGATCAAGGCCGCGCGCACGAAGGAGCTCGCCTCCTACAGCCGCGGAAACCTCGTGCTGGCCAACGTAGGCAACGCGGTGCACAGCATCTACGTCCTGCAGCTGCCGGCCGGCCCCATCTGGGCCCTTCATTCCTTCTACGTCGTCACCTCGGGTCTGATGCTCATCTGGCATTTCCGTTACGCCAGCCGCGCACCCCGGTCCGACGGCGCCCCTTCTTCTACCGGAGGTTTTCATGACGATCGAACACGTCGAGACAGCAATCATCGGAGCCGGCCAGGCCGGCCTAGCCACTGCATACCACCTGCAGCGGGGAGGACGTTCCTGCCTGATCCTGGACAGCAACGACAAAGTCGGCGACAACTGGCGCGCCCAGTGGGAGTCCCTGCGCCTCTACTCGCCTGCACAGTACGACGGACTGCCGGGCCTGCCGTTCCCGAGTCCGCGATGGTCCTATCCCACCAAGGACGAGGTCGCCGCCTACCTGTCGACATACGCAAAACGGTTCAGACTCCCCGTGCGCACACTCAGCAAAGTCGACCGGCTCCACGCCGTGGATGGGAAGTACGTGCTGCAGCTCGGGGCTGACCGCATCGTCGCCGACAACGTCGTGGTGGCAACCGGGACATTCGGCCGTACGCCGAACATTCCTGACTTCGCGTTGGATCTTGACCCGTCAATTCGACAACTGCACTCCAGTGAATACCGGAATCCGGCGCAGCTGAACTCTGGTCGTGTGCTCGTTGTCGGGGCCGCCCATTCAGGGACCGACATCGCCCTGGAAGTTTCCGGCACCCACCCGACCGTGCTGGCCGGTCGTGACACCGGTCAGGTGCCGGTACGGCTGGACCGGTGGACGAAGCGGTTGGTCTTTCCTGCCGTCGTGTTCCTCGGTAGTCATGTGCTCACTCGGCGGACGCCTATGGGCCGCAAAGCTCTTGACGGGGTCCGGTTCCATGGCGGACCGAATATCCGGGTCAAGCGGTCGGACTTGCGAGATCGTGGTGTGGAGCGGGTCCTGGATCGGGTGACCGGCGTGCAGCACGGGCGCCCCGTGCTGGCCGATGGCCGCGTGCTTGACGTTGCGAACGTGGTGTGGTGCACCGGCTTCCGGCAGGTGTTCGACTGGATCGATCTGCCGATTTTCGGAGCCGACGGTTGGCCGCGGGAGATGCGCGGTGTCGTGCCCGACGCTCCGGGGCTGTTCTTCTGCGGGCTGGCGTTCCAGTACGCATTCAGCTCTACGGTGCTGGCAGGAGTTGGCAGAGATGCCGCCTATGTCGCCGAGCAGATCGAAGTCCGGGTCGGAGAGTCCCTGGCGCTCGCAGCCTGAGTCTGGTCGCGCGTAACCTCTGATCTGGAGGATGTGCCACGGGTTGGATAGCGCGCCGATGTCCGGAGGAGTGATGAGCGAAGGACGTTCCTCGTTTCGCGAAGGGTGACGACGCCATCGCCTTCCCGGCGCGATCAGCCGGAGCGGAGCGAGCAGTTCAACGGCGAGCGGGACAAGACCATCGATGTCTTACTGCAGGCGCGCGACGCGTACGAACGTCGGGATTGGGTGCATGCCTTCGACCGGCTGCAGGGAGCGGGCGATCTTGCTCCCGATGACACGATGGCACTCGCAACGTCTGCTTATCTGCTGGGCAATGTCGACGACGCCGTCCGTGTCCTGCAGTCCGGATACCAGGACAGGATCCGCAACGGGGACTCGCTCGGAGCGGTGCGCTTCGCCTCCTGGCTCGGGCTGCTGCTGAACGTCCGAGGAGAGACGGCGGTCGGAGGCGGCTGGGTAGCCCGGGCGCAGCGGCTGCTCGAGAGTGAAACCGAGGACGTCGTGGAACGTGGGTACCTTCTCACCCACGAGTTCTTCGAGCATCTCGGCCGCGGGGATCTTGCCAGGGCCGCCGAAACAGCCGCCCTTGTTCTCCAGACGGGTCGCCGCTTCACCGAACACGACTTGATCGCCCAGGGTTTGATGATGCAGGGCCGGATGATGATCTACTCCGGTCGGGTGAGGGAAGGGCTTGCCCTGCTGGATGAAGCCATGGTTGGGCTCTCTGCTGGAGAGGTCTCGCCCATCGTCGCCGGAATGGCGTACTGCTCGCTGATCGAGGCGTGCCAGGAGCTCTCCGACTTCTCCCGCGCCGCGTCCTGGACCACTGCGCTGACCCGATGGTGCGAAGCGCAGCCCGGACTGGTTCCGTACACGGGTCAGTGCTCCCTGCATCGGGGCCAGATCATGCGGCTACGGGGTGCGTACGACGAGGCGCTTGCTGAATTCGCCCGGGCCCAGCGCCGCTACCAGAAGGAGGGTACGACGGCACCGGCCGGGATGGCGCTGACCGAGCAGGGTGACGTACTGCGGATACGCGGAAAGCTTGATGAGGCCGAGGCGTCATACCGGCAGGCAGCGGAGCTGGGCCACGAGCCGCAACCGGGACTTGCGCTCGCGTGGCTGGCACGTGGGCGCACGACGGCTGCGATCTCCGCGGTCCGCCGGCTGCTCGCCGAGGCGCACGACCCGGTTCGGCGGTCCTGGATGCTTCCCGCTGGCGTTGAGGTCCTGGTCTCGGCACAACTCCTTGATGAGGCCCGCCAGAATTCCGACGAGCTCACCGGCATCGCGTCGGCGTTCGGTAGCTCTGCGATTCGGGCGATGGCGACATACGCGGCGGCGTCCGTCCACCTGGCGTCCGGCGAGACGGAGGAGGCGCTCAGCAACGCGCGCGAGTCCTATCGCCTCTGGACCGATCTCGGGTCGCCGTACGAGGCTGCGCGGGCACGGGTCGTGTTCGCGCGTGCACTGCGTGCAATGGGTGACGAAGATTCGGCGACCGGAGAGCTTGCTCTCGCCCGCAGCACCTTTGCCCGGCTGGGTGCGGCGCCGGGAGTCCAGGAGATCGACATGCTGCTGGGACGATCCCGCCCCGCCGGTCTCACGGAGCGTGAAGTGGAGGTGTTGCGACTGGTGGCCGAAGGCCGGAGCAACCCCGACATCGCACGTGTCCTGGTGCTCAGCCAGAAAACGGTCGAGCGACATCTGAGCAACATCTTTATCAAGCTCGACGTGCCGTCTCGAACTGCTGCGGCGGCCTACGCCCATGAGCACGGGCTGATGTCTTAATCGCTTGTCTAGAGACAGCTGATGCGCAACGTTTTCACGCCGGATGATCTACGACAAATGATCCAGGAAATTGTGACCGCCGCGGCGATCTGGCTTGATCGTCATGGCGGGGCTGGTTGTGGTGCGGCGGACGATGCGGCCGTCGCCGTTGTCGAGCTGGATTGCCAGGGTGGCGTCGGAGACCAAGATTGCGAGGGTTCGCCGGGCGCGCGGTGCCACGAGACTATGTCACGGGCGCCATCGCGTGGAGGCCCATCCGGCCTTCCAGGCGGGACTAGACCCGTCGATCGCGTGTGCCCCGCGCAAGCTAACCGAACTCTCACGGTGAATCTGGACGCATCGTCCAAGATGGCGTAATGGATTGGACGGTGCATGGTCTTCAGTCGGAGGGTTTTGAGGGGTTCTCACGGTTCGCTGAGCTCGTGGACGACGTCGTACCTGCGGGTGGGGGCGTCTACGTCGTCCTTAGATCCACGAATGATCCGCCAGAATTCTTAGCCACCAGCGCCGCGGGATGGTTCAAGGGGAAGGACCCCTCAGTTGCGCCCGCCACCCTCCAAGCCGCGTGGATCACCGAAACTTCTGTGCTGTACATCGGCAAGGCGTCCGAGGGTCTCCGGCATCGCCGTGGGCTCCGGAAGCGCCTAAGCGAGTATCGACGGCACGGACAGGGCGAGCCGATTGGCCACTGGGGCGGCCGTTATATCTGGCAGCTCACGGACAGCGACCAACTTCGTGTCGCGTGGAAGGTGACTCCTGAGCAGGACCCAGAGGGCGTGGAGGCGGCTCTGATCGCCGATTTCACCAAAAGGTACGGCACCAGACCCTTCGCCAACCGAAAGGCGGGGCGGAGCGGCGGAGACCTCAGCTGAGGAGGCGCAGGACGCAAATGGTCATTGGTGAGTACGACCCCGATCCACCTTCCAAGGTGATGGGTCTTCCTGCGCTGAGCCGGACTCCGTCAGCCTCACTGAGAAGGAATTGTCGGCACCAGCGATTCGAGCAGCGAATGCGTCTCAGGATCTGTCGAGTAGTTGCTCACACCGCGCATGCCGCGGGTCAGCAGCACCTTGGTCGGACAGATTCCGGTGTGCTGCCATCGCGGCCGGACACATGGGGTTGGCAGATATTGCCTGGTGGGCTTGAGCGGGGAATGGAAATGCCGCCCCAGAGCCATGTCACTCAGACTCCTGGCGGGCGCAGAACTCATCGGTTGCGTCTGGCCGAGGCTCGTCCCCCTGGGCTCGAAACAGAAAGACCTGGTCCGCCTCGGCTGGATCACTTAGCTCTCCGCCCGGTCCTGCATCTCCCATGCATGCTCGAGCACGTGCCAGGCGATCCGACGAGCCGCGTAGCGAGTGGCCCAGCCGTTGGACACCGCGGGTGTGCCGGCCGCAGGGGCGCCTACTACGGCGGCGATTGCCTTGCGCAGTCCCTCGATCGCGGCGATGTCATCGATAGCCGGCTGCTTAAGCTTCACCCCGAGCTTGCGCGCGTAGGCCGTCTCGGCGCCGATCACGTGGTCGATCAACTTGTCCCGGTCCCGTCCGCCACCCCGCGGGCCCTTGCGCAGCTCGGACGGTGACGCGGCCGCGATCTCGTCGAAGGTCGCCCAGGATGCGGTCACCAAACCGACCAAGCGCCGGGCGGCGGCCGCGGTCACCTCCCCATGCTCGGCCTCCGCGGTTATTTGCGGGAACGGGCGGCGGCATTCGAGTGCGGCGAACGCGGTCGACGGTCCACCGGGCACCCGCTCGACGACATCGAAGGCGACCGCAGATGGGAAGCTGACCTCCGCCCGCTCGGCCACCGGCGAGTACCGTTCGGCGTAGTTAGCCAGCGCCTCCAGTGCGGCACCCTCGTCGCGGCCGGCGCGGCACCAGCCTGGCCAGTCAAGTGCTGAGGCGAAGCTGATCCTCGGGGTGACCTCGAGGAGGACGGTCGTGGCGGTCGTGTTGGTCAGCCTCGTCACTGGTCAGCCCTCCGCCAAGACGTCTCGAAGCTTGGCTGCGAACGCATCCGGATCCCCAGTCTGTCCGAATTCGCCGCCGAAGAAGCCGCCGTGGTCGCTTGGGAAGATCACCGGCTCGGTGCCGAGCCGCTGGGCGACGGCGAAGCCACCGCGGTTCGCCAATTGTCGCTCCGACTCCGCACCGGCGGCCATCACGATTCGGGTGGGCCCGGGTCAGCGCCAAGCCCTGGTAAAGGTCGCGGAGCAGCGCGATCTAGCACCATAATGTATCTGTCGTCCAGCAGGATGGTCATCACCTCGCCGGCGGTCCTGCTGCCGCCGAGATGGCTCGGGCGCGGTTGAAGAAGGTCACTGTCGCTCGCCGAGGCCAACCAGGCCGTCATGGGTCGGCGACTATTCTCCCAGTCCGCCAAGACCTCCTCCGCAGCCCCGTGAACCGGAAGGTCGGGAAAGTTGCGCAGACCTGGCCCAAAGGCGTGCTCCATATAGATCTCGTTGTCGCCGATCAGGTGGACAAACTGCCAACCAATGGTCGTCACCGGATGGGGTGCGGTGGGTCAAAGTCGTACGGATAGGTCCAACCACCGGAGCGCGCCGCGTCGGGGACTAAGTTCCACGAATCTTCCACCGGTTTCCACAACAGCTCTTCATCCGTTAGACCGCGACATCGTGCGCTCAGGCGCTCGCTGGATGTGCGCCACAGCCGCTCGAGCAGAATCACTGTGTTACGCGCGTTCATCTCGTGACCGGGATCCATCGTCGTGATGGTATGCGGCTGCAGCCGCGAGCGTCACGCTTGCCGCAGAGCGGTTTGCAACTGCTGTCGTCCAGCGAGGTACGCAGCCCGAGGCCTGGATTGGGTGAAGGACCCCAAACTGCCCGGTGCCAGCTCGCGGATGAGGTACGCGGCAAGCCGAGCGCTGCCCCTCGGGCTCGTACATGTTTCCGACGATTCATGGTGGTCCTCGACTGGGCGCGCAGAGCGGCGGCGTCACCGCCGACGTCGCGGCCAAGCTGGTGGCAGTAGTGTCCACCGGCGCGCACGACCCCACCCTCAGGTTCACCGACGCCTTCCAACCGCCGCTCAGCTGCAGCACGAGGTGGCAGAGGCCGGATTCGCCAAGGTGCGTCTGGTGGGCATCGAGGGGCCGCGAGGAGCTCGTGTGCTTCAGCTGAGGGGGTGTTGCCGTCATGCCGGCTTCAGGTGCCCGTCGACGCGGGACTGGGGCGGCGTCTCACCTGGGAGGCGATCGGCTCGGTGACATGGGGTAGACGTCGTGGCGGTGACGTTGGTGATTTCGGTGGTCAGGTGAGGTGGACGACAGTGGAGGTGAGGCGCGCTTCTTCGGCAGCCCAGGTCACGAGGTGTGAGGTCAGGCTCTCTTCGGGGCTGGTGAGATGGTCCTCGGGCCGGCCGGAGAGGAGCGCCTCAATGAAGGCATGGACGAGGCCGGTGTCGCCGCCGGCATGCGGGTCCTGCCCGTCGGAGCTTTCGATGAGGTGCCGCTCACGTTTCCCGGTACGGAAGTTCAGCACCTCCACCCCCCGGCCGTTGCCATCGAGGCATCCGTGGGTGCCGAAGATTTTGGTCTGGCGGAAGGCGAAGTCGGTGAATGCTGTCATCGTGAACGACGCGGTCGTGCCGCCCTCGTACTCGAGGTTGACCACCTGGTGGTCAACCACATCGTTGTCGCACCGGTAGACGCAGCGACCGTACGGACCTGTCCGCAGCGCATCCAGCACTCCCTCTTCTGCGCGGGCCGAGGTGACAGCCTGCAAAGGCCACCGCTCGGCAGCGGGGTTACCCAGGCAGCCCAGATAGATCCTCTTGGCCGAGTAGGGACAATCAGGCTCGATGGCACAGTCGATGCAGCGCTCACCGGCAGCGGCGGGGCGTTGCTCGGGACGGAAGTGGTAGAGGCCACCGAACGAGGACACCCGACGAGCCGACCGCCCAACCAGATGGTTGAGCCAGTCGATGTCATGCACGCTCTTGGCCATCAACATGAATGTCGACTCGTCGGTGCGTCGCCAGTTGCCGCGTACGAAGGAGTGCGCCTGGTGCCACCAGCCGACCGGCTCGAGATGCTGCACTGACACGATCTGACCGATGACCCCCGAGTCGAGCACTTGCCGCAGCAGTCGGGTGTAAGGGGTGTAGCGGAGAACGTGGCACACGGCGAGTGTGACTTGAGCCGCCCGTGCCGCATCGACGATTGCGTGGCACATGTCGAGCGTCACGGCCATGGGCTTTTCTAGCAGCAGGTGGTAGCCCTGTTCGGCCAGCGCCAGGGCAGGTTCATAGTGCAGCCGGTCGAGGGTCGCGATCACGGCGGCGTTCGCGATCCGGGGCTGCTCGATGACCTCCCGCCAGTCCGAATACCGGCGCGCCGGTGGCACGTCGTGCCGCTCCGCGAGGGCGATTCGGCGTCCTTCGTCGGGATCAGCCACGGCGGCGATGCGAACACGCGGATCACGGGCGGCAAGGTCGGCATACCGCTGCCCGCGGTCGCCCGCGCCTACGATCAAAAAGGAGACCTGGTGGGCCATGTTGATCCTCTCTGTCTCGAGCCAGTTCGCTAACGTTGCGATGTTCCCGAGGGCCCACTTGTGCACGCGCTGCGTCATGCCGACGTGACCGAAGGTCCAAGGGCCCATCCTCGACTACGCTCGCCCGTGATGATCGCCGCGCTGGGAGACCGCGTTCTGTCGATCGGGGCGGACTCCGCCGACTCGTCGGAGTTGCGCTTCCGCAAACGGCTGCTCGTCGGGATCGCGCTCTTCATCCTGCCAATTGGGTTCCTCTGGGGCTGCCTGTATTGGGTCGTGGGCGAGCAAGCTGCCGCGCTGACGCCGTGGGCTTATGTCGCCGGATCGATCATCAGCCTCGCCGTGTTCGCCGGGAACCGAAATCTCGCGTTTGTGCGGACGGCGCAGTTCCTTCTGATCCTGATCGCGCCCGCGCTCGGGACGATCATGCTCGGCGGCCTCGAAGACTCGAGCTCTGTGATCTTGTAGTCGCTTCTTGCGCCGCTCGGCGCTGTCGCCTTCGACCGACCCGTGCGCGCCTGGCCGTGGTTCGGGGCCTTCGTCGGCGTGGTCGTGCTCGCGCTCGTTCTCTCCGAAGTCGTGCGGCCGGACGGCGCCAACCTGCCCGATAATTTCGTCCGGACCTTCGTCGTCCTCAACATCGTCGCGGTGTCCCTTGTGGCGATGTTGTTGCTCATAACCTTCGCGCAAGGACGAGACACCGCACAGGCGCGCGTCGAGGCGCTCCTGCTCAACATTCTTCCCGAGGAGATCGCCCAGCGCCTGCAGGCCGAGCCCTACACGATCGCGGACCACTTCGACGACGCCAGCATCCTCTTCGCGGACGTCCTCGACTTCACTCCGCTTGCGAGCCGGCTCTCCCCGCGCGAGGTGGTCGGGATCCTCGATCGTCTCTTCACGACTTTTGACGAACTCGTCGACCGCTACCAGGTCGAGAAGATCAAGACGATCGGCGACTGTTACATGGTCGCGGCGGGGGTTCCCCGACCTCGGTCCGACCACGCGCACCCGCTTGCCGACCTCGCGCTAGAGATGAAGGACTGCGCCCGCACGTGCCTCCCGGAGTGCGACCTCCGGCTCCGGATCGGGATCAGCTCCGGCCCGGTCGTGGCGGGCGTAATCGGACGCCGCCGCTTCCTCTACGACCTCTGGGGCGACACGGTCAACATGGCAAGCCGCATGGAGTCGCACGGGGCATCAGACGAGATCCAGATCACGCGTCCGACCTGGGAGCTCTTGCGCGACGACTTCGTCACGGAGCCGATGGGGCTCGTCAACGTGAAAGGCAAGGGCGACGTGGAGACCTGGCGGCTCGTCAGCAGGAACGGTCGTTAGGGCTGGAGCGAGGGCGATGGGCACACGTCGACCCCTATTCGACCGGGCCGCGCCTTCGTCGAAGCACAGCGGATGAGATGCGCGCTCACCCTGCTCGGGGTGGCCTTGAGTGCCTTAGTAGACAGTCGGATCTCAAAGCAGCGGTAAGTCGCTCCGGCGGTAGCGAGCGTGGCCTTAAGCATTCCTCCGAGGACACAACCCCACACACGGAGGCTGTAATGGCCAGATCCATCGGTCCTGCACGCCGATGAGTTGCCGGGCCGGGTCGAGTCGAGTCGAGTCGATTGCAGCATGACGCCGGAAAGATCGACCCGAGGTACGGCGACACGTCCGCCACCGCACCACCGTGGGATGACATCGAACATCCCTCACCGACGCGCAGCTCTATTGGATCATCACTGTCCGCGCGGACAGACGTCCGCAGGCCGTACCAAGTTGCACACTGCGAGTTTGGGATCGTGCGGAGACGTTTCGGCGTTATAGGTAGCCAGACTCGGGTAAGCGGTTCTCTTCAGGTGGCTTTGCAACTACATCGGCAAGAGCAAAGCCGAGTCGCCGAATTCGTGCCAGCGGTAGCCGTGGCGGACTGCTTCGTCGTAGGCATGCTGCGTCAGCTCACGGCCGGCGACGGCCTCGACGAGCAGCAGATGCGAGGCCTGCGGGTCGTGCCAGCCGGTGATCAGTCCGGTGACCACCCTGGGCGCTTCGGCTGGCGTTACCACCCGCTCGGTCCAACCGCTCCGCCCTTCGAGCCGGCCGTCATGGTTGACCGCCGACTCGAGCGCCCGAGTGACTGTCGTACCTACGGCCACCACCCGACCACCACCAGCGCGGGTCGCCTCAGCCAGGCGCGCAGTGCTGGCCGGCACCTCGAACCATTCGGGCTGCGGAGCCTCACCCGCCTCCTGGGAAGAGACGCCGGTGTGCAGCGTGATCGGCAGCACGGCGACACCGCGGGCGACCAGGGCGGTGATGAGTGCATGCGTGAAAGGCCGGCCGGCCGATGGCATTTCGGCACTGCCCGGCACTGTGCCGAAGACCGTCTGGTAGTCGCTGAGCGGGTAACGCCCGTCGAGGTAGCCGTACGCGATCGGTCGGCCGTGCCGCCGCAGGTATGCGCGGAGGTCCCCCTCGGCTCTGGCCCGCCACAACCGGTTGCCGCGGCCGGTCGGTGATGAGCCCGAAGCTGGGTACGGCTCAACCAGGGTCACAGTGAGGCCGCGGGCATTGAACTGCTCACCTGGCTCGCCGTCCAGGACGGAGCGTCCAGCGTCGGGCGCAGTGCGCACCTCGATCACCCAGTCCTCGGCGGGCAGCCGCCGGTGACCCTCGGTCGCCGGAGCAGCTCGGCTGAGCCGGGTTGCCGCATGCAGCACGACCCGGCCGTGCCGTCGGGAGTGCGCGTCCCAGGCGCGGGCGACGGTGGCCGAGCGGTTGATCACGACCGCGTCGCCCGGCTGCAGGTGCTCAGGCAAAGTGTTGAACCCGGTGTGCGTGATCCCATCCGGACTGGCGACGAGCAGGCGGACCTGGTCTCGGCGACGCCCTCGATACTCCGGCGGCGCAGGCGCGAACACTTTGGGCTGGGCAGCGAAGGCGGTGCTGGGGTGCTCGGTAAGGAGGGTCACGTTCAGGCTTCCGCGGTCACGCGCTGAAGGTCGCCGGCTTCGAGGTCTGCGGCGCGGTAGCGGCCGGACGGTGGCCGATCCCGGAGCAGGGTGAGCAGCTTGGGAACCACCGTCTCCGGCAGGGGCCGGTCGGAGATGTCCTCACCCGGAAAGGCGTCGGCCTGCATCTGGGTCCGCATGTCCCCCGGATCGACCGCGTAGCCGAGGAGCCCCTCTTCCGCGGCGAGGGTGAGGGTCAGGTGGTCGGCGGCCGCCTTGCTCGCGCCGTAGGCCCCCCATGTCCGGTAGTGCTCGACGGCGGCGTCGGAGGAGATCGTCATCAGGACGCCAACCGACGCCACCAGCCTCGGCAACAGCAGCTGGGTCAGCGCGAGGGGAGCAGCCACATTGACACGCCATACCTCTTCCAGCTCGGCGGCCGACACGTGGAGCAATGGGCGAAGCGGCAACGGCCCGAGGGTGCTCGCGTTGTGGACCAGCAGGTCGAGGCGGCCGAGGCGCTCGACCTCCTCGACCAGCCGAGCCCGGTGATCGAAAACGTTGATGTCACCAGTCACGGTTACCACCCGCTCGCCGGGCAGCCTCGCCAGCCGGTCTGCGGACCGGCCGTCGGTCACAACGGTCCAGCCGCGGTCGGCGAGGGCGAGGGTCAAGCCTCGGCCTAGTCCGGCCGAACCTCCGGTGATCAAAGCGACAGACACGTCCTTCTCCTCTGCGATCTCATGGCCGCTGATATTGCTTGCACAGCCGACACCTGTCATTATTCAAGTTGAAGTGAACTTGAAGTCAAGGACAGCGTAGATAGATAGATAGTCGGTGATGGATAGTCGGGACGTTCTGACGGTGAGTGAGGTGGCCCGCCGCAGTGGGTTTGCGGCCTCGGCGCTGCGCTACTACGAGAGCGAAGGCCTGATTCATGCGACCCGTAGCGGTGGGGGGCAGCGTCGCTACGAGCGCGGAGTGCTGCGCCGCCTGGCCTTCATCCGCGCCGCCGGCAATGTCGGGCTCACCCTTGACGAGATCCGCACCGAACTCCAACGCCTGCCCGATGGGCGCACACCGACCCGCGCCGACTGGCAGGAGATCACCCAGCACTGGCGTGGGCGACTGGACGAGCAGATTCGGGCCCTGGAGCAGCTAAGGGATGGCCTGGACTCCTGCATTGGTTGCGGCTGCCTCTCCCTCGACCGCTGTGCTATCTCGAACCCGCGCGACGTCGCGGCCTCGTCCGCTGATGCACCGGGAGCGGTCTACCTTTCCCGGGTGCTCCGCCGTCGACGGACGCCCGTAGCCTGAAGAGACAGCTCGCGGCAGACAGCTTCCTCACGCCGCCGCAATCATTTCTGGGTCATTAAGCCCATATGAAACACTCGGTCGACCACGCGCGCCGCCCAGCCGGGTTGGGCGCAGACAGCTTCGGTTCCCAGGAGACTGCATGCGATGACCGGATTCTCCTTCAGCCGAGCTCGCGTGTTGCAGGTCATAGGAATCGTCGTCATGGTGATCGTTGGTGTTGCACTGCCGTACCTCGCTATGGTCTGGCAGAACCCAGCGAGCGAAATTGTCGTCTTCCGCGGGTCACTGTTCCCGTCGGCCAACTTCGTGGGCGGGCTAGAGCCGCTGGACCTCCCTGACTATTCGCCAGGTGAGAAGGCTCAACAAACCACGCTCGCGCTCAACGTCATGAGCGTTGGCCCATCCCTTCACCAAATTGGTGCCGTCGTGGCGATCATCACGGTCGCTTGTTTGTTTCAGAACGAGATCAATAAGTGGTGGTGGTGGCCCTTGCATCTAGCCGGCTGGCTGCTTGCGGTCGCTTTCATTCCGCTTCTGGTGGGAGCAGCATTGCTTTCCCTCCAAGAAGTTGAATACACCGTGTTGCCCGCCTGGGTAATGCTGACCGGAGCGGGCGTCGTGGTTCTGGTTTGCACCTTCAAATCCCGCCACCGCATCGACCGATAGGGCGGCAGCCGGCTCATCAAGCCGCGAGCGCCTTCGCGCCATGGACCAGCTGACGGTCGTCGTGTCGCTCGCCGGGGACGGACGCGCTCGCTTGTTAGCAAGGCCTCGGCCGCGGAGCAGCTAGTCGTCCAGGCTGCCCATGCTCAAGTTGACAACCGTTCCGGTCATCCCGCTCGCTTGGTCGGACGCCATGAAGACCGCCACGTTGGCCATCTCCTCGAGCGTCGAAAGCCGGCGCGTGTGAGTCCTGCTTGCGAGCAACTCCTGGAACTGGTCCCAGGTCATTCCCGACGCTTTGGCGTAAAGCCCGAAGGATTCCTTGATCCTGCCTGTCTCCGGCATCCCCTGTGGTCGCAGACCGACCACGCGAACGCCCTGAGGTGCGAGCTCTGCTGACAGGCTCCTGGTGAGTGCCTCGACGGCGGCCATCGCAGGACCCCCGCCTCCGATCAATGGGGTTCCCGTCCGCGAGGGGGTTGCCGTGACCGTCATGATCACCCCCGATCGGTTCGCGACCATCCGCCGGGCGGCCAGGCGGGCAGTCAGAAAGTACGACCTCGTGTACGTGGCGATCGGAAGGAAGAACTGCTCGACGTCCATCTCGACCAGGGGCGCACGCATCTTCGGATTCGGGATCCCGACCGCGTTAAATGAGATATCGACGCGGCCGGCCTTATCGATCACCAACTGAAGATGCTTGTCGACAGCCTGCTCGTCGAGAGCGTCGACCTCTGCCGCATCGGCGGATCCGCCGGCGGAAACGACGTCCTTCGCGACTGCTTCGACCGGTGGTAGGTGGTGCCCGGTGAGAAAAAGCTTGGCCCCTTCCCGCGCAAAGGCGCGAGCCACAGCACCGCCGATCGCACCTCCGGCTCCGTAGAGCACCGCAACCTTGTCCTTCAGCATCATCTCTGGTTCCTTTCTGTGCCCGTCACTATGTTGCGGGCACGGCGGGCAAGCTGACGCGCTCGACGGAGCGGCTCCGGGGTCCGACGCCGGCTGGTCATGCTCATGACCACGTCGACCGCAGTGGGAAGCTCAATCCGCCAGCCCGGATGCACCGCCAGCGGCCGGACGCCGGGTTGAGTGCGCAACCAGCAGCCGACCCATTCCTCGCCGATCCGAAGTGGACTCGCTGCACCTCGGTCATCGTCTGGCCATTCGCCAGAGGCGATCAGCGGCCGATGCGTCACCCCGATTGTAGGGATGTCCAGTTCGGCGCCCAGGTGGAGCGCCAACCCGGCCCTTCGCGGATGATCACGGGCTGTGGCGTCCAGCAGCAAGATGTCCGGCACACCTCGCAGCACGCGTACCGCTTCCTCCATCACCGGGCCGAGCCGCAACGCCATCAGCCCGGGGACGTACGGAGCACGTGCGGTGCTGGTCACCGCCTGTTGCTCGACGAGGCGGCCTCGGAGCATGATCACTGCCGCTGACCACGTTTGGTCGTGGTCGGTACCGGGACCAGAAAGGCCACGCGGGAAGCACACCCAGCAGCCGCCAATCTCCGCCGTACTGGGATCGGACGTCCACGGCTCAGAGGTGGCGTTCGCCAGTCGCTGCTGATAGGCGATCAGCGACTCCGGGTCAGAAGGCCACATGCGGCGCCTGGTCTGGCGAGTCGAGTACGGCCTCAGCGAGCGCGGCGATATCGGTAGGGCCGACGCGGCAACAACCACCGACGTACCGAGCGCCGGCATCAACCCACGCGGTCCCCAACGCGGGGTCGAAGCCGCCCGGCCCGGTCCACGCATGCCGGATCGGATCCCACGACTCACCGCGGTTGGGGTACGCCAGGGCGGGTAGCCCGGTCGTCTCGACAGCCAGCCGCACAGCCGGCAGCACGCCGTCGGGAGCGCAGCAGTTCACGCCGATCGCGACAACGGAACCGGAAGAGGCGGCGACACGAAACGCCTCCTCAAGCGGCTGGCCGGCCCTGGTCTTGAGGCGCTCGGCGGAGTAACTGAACCAGGCCGGCAGGCCGATCTCGTCCAGCAACTCGACCAGGACCGCGGCCTCGTCCACATCGGGGATCGTCTCCACGGCGATCAGATCCGGACCGGCGGATGCGAGCAGTTCCAGCCGCGGCCCGTGGAAGGCGCGAAGGTGAGCAGCAGTGACGCCATATCGCCCCCGATATTCCGACCCGTCAGCCAGCGCGGCACCGTACGGGCCGACCGACGCCGCGACCCACCGCTCAACTCCATCTTCAGCGAGCTCGTCGCGGACCTTGCGGGCGAGCAGCACACTTCCGACGATCAGCGCCTCAGCATCGGCGCGGCTGAGGCCGAGGCGGGCGAAGCCCTCAATGCTGGCCTGGTAGCTCGCCGTCGTCGCCACCCGAGCCCCAGCAGCAAAATAGGTCCGGTGCACACCGGCGATCTCCTCCGGTGCGTCCCTCAGCAGCCGCGCGGTCCACACGTCACCCGTGAGAGCGTGCCCGCGATCCTCCAGCGCATTGGAGAGGCCGCCGTCGAGCACCACGACCGTGGACCGGCTCATAGATCAAGTCTGACGCCGGGCGACCATAGGCGTCTCAGGCCCGACAATGTTGAGGGAACCACAGGGCGGCGAACGACGGAGGGGGTTGGACAAATGACGGGCGAGCCAAGCGATGCACATAACATGACACCCCAACCCCGGACGCGTCGCCGGCGGGCCCTTGACGCCGCAATCCCCCGCGCTCTCAAGATGCCGCCCGGTCACCGCGACTACACCGTGATCCGAGGTCTGCGGGTCCCCATGCGCGATGGCGTGGAGCTCTTCACCGACGTCTACGAGCCCGTCGGACAGTCGCTGGGCACACTGCTCATTCGCACGCCGTACGGGCCGACGGGTCCGGTTGCACTCCTCTCCGCACGGTACTTCGCCACTCACGGCTACCAGGTGGTCAATCAGAGTTGCCGCGGGGTGTTCGGCTCCGGCGGGGTCTTCGAGCCCTTCGGTCCGGACATCGATGACGGAGCCGACACGGTGGCCTGGCTGCGCAACCAGGAGTGGTTCGGCGGGCGATTCGCCCTCTGGGGAGCGTCGTACGTCGGCGCTACGGCGTGGGCCCTGATGATGGATCCGCCGCCGGAGCTGGCGGCCGCGGTAATCGCCGTCTCCGCGCACGACAACTACTGGGTGACGCACGGCGTCGGAGCCTTTGCGCTGGACCAGACACTGGGCCTGCTGGAGGCCCTCGACCACCAAGAACAAGGCGGTGTGGTCCGGCGTGTTATGCGCGGCGTGACGGCCGGCCGGCGGCTGAAGTCCGGGTTCGAGGAGCTCCCTCTCGTGCGTGCTCAAGACACGGTCCTCGCCGGTAGCAGGATGCCGTACCGGGAGTGGCTCACCACGCCCGATGCCGAGGACCCCCTATGGCGACCGATGCGGCTGGGTCAGGCGCTGGAGCGAGTCAACGTTCCGATCCTGTTGCAAGAGGGCTGGCAGGATCCGTTCCTTGATCAGATGCTCGACCAGTACGAGCGCCTGCGGCGCCGCGGCGTTGATGTCGGGTTAACCATCGGCCCTTGGACCCATGTCCAATTTGCCACCAAGGGCACCGGCATCGTTATGGACGAGGCTCTGGACTGGCTGGCGGAGCACCTCGCCGGAACCGGTCGCCGGCGTCGGCCACACCCAGTGCATCTCTTCGTCAGAGGCGCGGAGGAGTGGCGCTGGCTGCCGGAATGGCCGCCGGCGGCGGCCGAGCACGTGCTCTACCTTCAGCCCGACGGAGCGCTCGGTGAGGCGGAACCCCCGCCC
>DATFOP010000141.1:0-2687 GCA_035265505.1 Propionibacteriaceae bacterium
GCTGCCCGGAGTGCCCGCGCCCTGCATCAGCAAAATGCATGGCGATTGCAGCTGGCTCAACGTCATGATCGACGGATGAAGACGCTCCAAGAGATCTGGCCGCCGTACGGGCTGCGGTTGGTGGAGAACGATCTGACGATGAGGGTGCTCACCGACGACGACATTCCCGGTCTCGTGAATCTAGCTCTCGGTGGGATCCATGAGCCGGAGGCCATGCCGTTCGCCATGCCGTGGACCGCCGTCGAGCCCGAGCGTCTACCCGCCAATATGTTCCGCTACTTCTCCGCTGTCCGGGCCCAGTTCATGCCCGAGAAGTTCGACTTGCTCTTCGTCGTGCGGATTGACCGGCAGCTGGCCGGGATCCAGGCCTTCCACGCCACCAACTTCGGCGTCACCAGGACCGGCGAAACGGGCTCCTGGCTAGGTCAGTCGTACCAGAAGCGGGGTATCGGCACCAGGATGCGACGGGCCGTCTGCGCCTTTGCGTTCGACCATCTAGGCGCTGTCGAAGTCACCTCCGGCGCCTTCCTTGACAACCCTGCCTCGCTCGCTGTGAGCACCAAAGTCGGGTACCGACCCAATGGCCGCTTCCGGATGACCCGGCGGGAAGGAGAGGTCGCCATCAACCAGCGGCTGGTCCTTACGCCCGATGCCTTCATCCGCGGTGCACCGATCGAGGTCACCGGCGTCGAAGAGCTGCGATCTTTCTTGGAGCTAGGCTGAGCGAACGTGGGCTACCACCGTGATCCGCGAGTCGACGCCTACATCGAGGCGCTTCCGGACTGGCAGCAGACGATCTGTCAGCAGGTTCGAGATCTGGTTCATGCGGCCGATCCAGAGGTCACGGAGACGATCAAGCGGAGAGTCCAGCCGTACTTCGTGCTGGACGGCAATATCTGCGCCTTGCAGGCGACCAAGGACCACGTCAACGTGTTTCTCTATGACGGCGGCATCGTGCCCGATCCGGAAAGAATCATCACCGGCGGCCACGACAACCAGACGGCCCGAACGGTGGCGATCCGCCGCGACGAGCAAATCAACACCCGTGCTCTCGGTGCCATGTTCACCCAGATCATCGCCGACAATAGGGCCGGCGGCTGGCGAAAGCTCAAGGGGCAGAGCTAACGCGCCGTACGGATGGCAGCGGTGAACAGCGATAATCGTTCAATGAGCGGCGCCGGCGAACAGCGAGAGGGTCTGACGTTCAGTCACCTCGACGAGGAGTTGTTCGACGGGGCTGGGGCCACCAAGAGGGACCTCATCGATTATGTCGATGCGATGTCAGCTCGGCTGGTCACAAGTCTTCAAGACCGGCCGCTGTCGGTGGTACGAATTCGGCCGGGCCAGCCCGCTTTCATGCAGAAGAATCTCCCTTCGTACACACCGGACTGGGTTCAAAGAGTGCCGATCTGGGCTGAGGCTTCCCGGCGGGAGGTCTCTTATGCACTAGCCAACGACCGGCGGACGCTGCTGTGGTTCGCCAATCAACGTGCGGTGGAATACCACGTCACGCTATTCCAGATCGATCATCCGGACCGTCCGGAATATTTGGTGCTCGACCTCGATCCGCCCGAGGGCGCGGCCTTTCCGGTGGTGATCCAGGCTGCCCAGCTCATCCGCCAGGCCCTGGCCGAGGTAGGCCTGTCCGGAGTGGTGAAGACCAGCGGCGCGAAAGGCGTACACGTGTTCGTGCCCCTAGCGAGCCCGGTGTCGCACGATGACGCCGCGGCCGCTACCCGGGCAGTCACCGCTCGCGCCGAGCGGATCGATTCCGCGCTCGCGACGACCGCGTTCGTGAAGGAGGATCGCATCGGCAAGGTGTTCCTGGACTCCACCCGAGCGGGCGGCGCCACGGTAGTCGCCGCATACAGTCCGCGGATCCGACCGGGCGTCCCAGTGTCGTTCCCTGTGGCTTGGTCGGACCTGGACCGGATTACGCCAGCGGACTTCACAATCCGCACGGCGGTCGCCCTGCTCCGCGACGCCGATCCCTGGATTGAGCGGATGCCAGAGGCTCAACGCTTGAGCGCCGATCTCATCGCCGAGGGACACACGATCCCCATCGCTCGGGTGCAAGCCATGCACGAGGGCAAGCGGCGGGCCCGGCGGGCAGCACGCGACTCCTGATACTGCGCAGCCCAGGATAAAGTCGCCGCTTTATCCGATAATGTCTTGTGGCGCTCGAGCAAGTCTCCGGGTATCTATGCGCCAACACAATAAGTGTTAACAACTGCGCTGACCCACAATTGCGGCGAAACGCCGTGACCACCTTTTTGGTGCGACTGGCTAGGTACCTGGCTCCTTCTCCATTGGCGGCAGGCTGTTAGGATGCGAAGATGGAGCAGCACGAATACGCGAGATTGTTTGAATACTCGTTGCACAATGAGCCTTTATCAGCGAGCACTTTTGCCGAGACCCATCTACATTTCGCCTACGTGCTACAGACCGAGAATGATCGAATGGTGCTCGGGGGAACCTCACTGCTAGCTGCGCTCAATGAGGTGGGTCGCAAAGGATGGGTGGTATATGAAGTTATTCATCCCACTCAACCACATGGCTCCCGATCACCTATGAGTGAGGATTATCTCGACGACTTCCAGCGAAGGCACGGTTGGAGACCTCGGCTGGCACTCCTGGGCGGGCAAAGGTCATTGCGCCGTACGCTGTATTGAGCTTCCTATCTAGTC
>DATFOP010000142.1:0-13358 GCA_035265505.1 Propionibacteriaceae bacterium
AGCAGGCGGTCGTTCACGCCAAAACTCCATGAGCCAGCCCCAGCCGGCTCACTTGCGGAGTCAAAGGGAGGAGCACCTCTCGAACGGGTCACGCGATGGCTACGTCGATGCGCCGGTACCTACGACTGCTGGGGAGCGTCGAGAACCGTCGCAGGAATCGACCGACCATGACCCAGCATGCTGACTTCAAACGCCTTGTTCGGGCCCGGATGGCCAAGACCGGCGAGTCGTACTCCACCGCCCGGGCGCAGTTGATTCGCCCCACCGGAAGCCCGCTGATCTCAGCACTGCACGTCACCAACGGCGACAGCACGGTCGACGAGCTGCGCCGTACCGGAATGGCTGAACGGATTCTTGTCTGGCGGGATGTTCTGCACGAGGGCCCGGTTCCCAACGCCGACTCCGCGGAGCTCCGCAGAGTGCGCGCGACTTTCTTGTCCACGCCAGATCCGCGTGTCGATGAGGATGCCGCCGCATCGGAGCACGCTGACGCACTGGAGTTGCTGACCATGCGCGATCAGACGCTGGAGGCTAACCGTTCGGGGAGCTATGTGCTCTGGTTCGAAGCTGACCTCTACGACCAGCTCCAGGTCGCTGAAATCCTGGCCAGGCTAACCGAGCTCGACGTGCCAGCGGAGCGCATCACGCTGATCTGCATCGGTGAGTTTCCCGGCATTGCGCACTTCGGGGGCCTGGGTGAGCTTGACGCTGACCAGCTTCGGACACTGCCTGGCTCCGCGGCGACCCGGCTGTCGGGCGAGGCGCTAGCACTGGCGACGAAGGCTTGGGCCGCCTTGCGTTCCCGCGTTCCCGACGGACTCGGCTCGATTGCCGCCTCTCTCTCCAGAGAGCTGCGCTTCCTGCCGGAGGCGTTCGACCGGTTGAGCCGCGAGTATCCCTCGACCCGCGACGGACTCTCGCTGACCGAGCGCCGTGTCCTCGCTGCGGTCGCGGAGGGTGCAAGCACGGCCGAGGAAGCTTTCCTCGCGAGCAGCCGGCGCGAGTCACGCCCGTTCCTCGGTGACCTGTGGTGCTTCAGACGGGTGGCAGCCTTGGCCCACGCGCAGAGTCCCCTGCTATGGCTCGGTGAGCCGGATCTATCCCGCCGCCCCCGCGTTCAGCGCACCACCCGGCTGGGCCTGACAACCATGGGTCGCAGCGTCCTCGACGGCCAGGTCGATCACGTCGCGCTCAATGGCATCGACCGGTGGATCGGAGGGGTGCACCTCACTGGACACCAGGTGGCGTGGCGATGGGACGAGGGCACCGAACGCCTCGTCGGCGCCAGCCGTTAGGACCTACGCGAGTTGGCTTCAGCCGTGATCGACAGGCGGGCCGTATTGGGGCGATCCAGTCGATCCCGGCATTGAGCTTCGGGTGGAGGCGCCGTTTGGGGGAACCCCCGCCGACGTGGCGGACTCGAATGGGGCTGAAGGAACTTGGAGCAACGTAGGGTTGATCCGGTCCGGTGATTGCGCCAGTGGGGAGACAGGGTGTCGGACCGTTCCAATCGGTGGAGCTGGGAGATGCACAGCTCTCAGCCGAGTGACCCCGCGTGGTCTCGTCCGAGCACTTCTCATTGGCCCCGGCATCCTGGCCGGCCTGCCTCGACGCCTCCCGGCCGCGACAGACCGACTCCGCCGGCAGGTGACTTCCGCCGCACGGTGGTCTACACCATCGCGGGGACCGCTCTGCCCGGTCTGGGCCTGATCGCGGCCAGACGCCGCATTGCGGGCTGGATCATTCTCGGTGTGTTTCTTGCCGTGCTCGCTACCCTCGCGGTCTGGGCCACGCTTGACCTGCAGGGGTTGGTGTCGCTCGCGGTACGTCCAGCGGTGCTGAGAGCGCTCACCGTCGGGCTGATCTTGCTCGCGTTGGCTTGGGTCGGTGTGGTGGTCACCAGTCATCTGACCCTGCGGACCCGGCCCACCCAGACCCAGCGCATCGCCGGGGGCATCCTGGTGGGCGCCCTGGCGTTTGCCGTGACGGCGCCGATGGCGGTGGCATCTCGCTACAGCTACGACCAGGCCAATCTGGTCACCAAGGTGTTCGGCAGCGAGAAGGACACGAAGAGTGCCACTCGCCCCACGCTGCCGGCCGCCGGACCAAGCCAGGCCGGCCAGCCGCAGTCACAGGATCCCTGGGCCAACAAGGCGCGGCTCAACATCCTGATGCTCGGTGGTGACGCTGGGCCGAACCGTACCGGCACCCGTACCGACACCGTGATCTTGGCCAGTATCGACACTAGAACGGGCAACACCACGCTGTTCAGCCTGCCGCGAAACACGGCGCGGATGCCGTTCCCCGCTGACTCTCGGCTGCACAAGTACTACCCGAAGGGATTTACTGGCGGCAACGGCAATAATGCCGAGTACTTCCTCAATTCGATGTACGACAACGTGCCGGCCAATGTGCCCAAGGATGTTCTGGGGCCGACCGACAATCTCGGCGCAGATGCCCTCAAGTTGTCCGTCGGCGAAGCACTGGGCCTGCCCGTCGACTACTACGTCCTGATCAATCTTCAGGGCTTCACGAAGTTGATCAACGCCTTGGGCGGTATCACAGTGAACATCAACAGCTACATTCCTATTGGCGGCGACACCGACCGAGGAATCCCACCGAAGGAGTATCTGAAGCCGGGGCCAAACCAGCACCTGGATGGCCGCAGTGCGCTTTGGTACGCACGCGGGCGGTACGGCTCCGATGACTACGCCCGGATGGAGCGCCAGCGTTGCGTGATCAACGCCATCATCAAGCAGGCAAACCCGACCACCATGCTGACCCGCTACGAAGACATCGCTAAGGCTGGCAAGGACATCGTGCGGACCGACATCCCGCGAGAGGTTTTGCCGATCATGGTGGACCTCAGCTGGCGGGTGAAGAATGGCAACGTCCGGAGCATCGTCTTCAAGCACGGCGACGACGGATTCCTCAGCCCAAATCCTGATTATGACGTGATGCGGCGGCGGGTTCGGACGGCCCTCGGTGAGACCGGGTCATCGCCATCGCCATCGCCATCGCCGTCGCTGTCGCCATCGCCATCGCCCAGTCCCAGCAAGGCGAAGACCAGCAAGTCGAAGACTGAGAGTGTAGACGTCAACCGGACCTGCGCGTACAACGCCAAGAAGGCAGCCGAAGCCCAAGCACCCCGCTGACTCCCGGCCGCTGACAACGAGCCCATGACACCCCTCGGGGCGTTGGATCGCCACGGCCTGTGTCCAGCGGAGAGGGCAGTTTTACCCGGAGCCGTAGCCGCGACTGGTATCGAGTCGCTGGGAGATGGCCGCGACGAGCGACATGAATACTGGATCCGCTGGCGATCGCGGATTGATCACGACTGCGTCCTGCTGCGGCGCCTTGGCCTGAAGTGTGAGCCGAGGCCCGTCCAGCGACACTCGCTGGATCTCGGTCCACCTCAAAGAGCGTGCGTGAGATCCGCGCCGGATGGTGATCTTCTGAGGGTCGAGATCGACCTGCGCCCGGAGTCGCGCCATGAACAGCAGGACGCTTGCGGCCAGGCTCAGTCCGAAGATCAGAAATCCGATGCCGAGGACGAGGAAGGCGGTGCCTCCAGTGCCGCCGCCCCAGATGATCAGCGCCCCGCACCCGGCCAGCGTCCCCACTGCCGCGATGGCCAGTGAGGGCACCACGGGACGCGGCCTGAGCTCATAGCGTGAGCCGGCTGCGTCGCCGAGAGCGACGTCACTCATCGATGCACCATATCGGCAGCGGCGAGGGTGGGATTCGAACCCACGGAACGGTCTCCCGCTCGGGCGCTTTCAAGGCGCCTGCACTAGTCCACTATGCGACCTCGCCCGGTGGGCCGGATGGATTCGGAGGAGGACGTGGTGCCGCACCGACTCCATCCAAAGCTCAGCCACGAGCAGGGGCGATCCTACCTTGGAGCTTGCTGACCCTATGGCACGCTGAACCGGTGCGAGCGATCATCGCGACGGAGCCGGGTGGTCCGGAGGTCCTGCAGATCCGCGAGGTTGACGCTCCGGATGCGGGCGCCGGACAAATCTTGATCAAGGTCGTTGCCGCCGGCGTCAATCGGGCGGATCTCTTGCAGCGGCAGGGTCACTATCCTCCACCGCCGGGCGCCAGCCCGATTCTTGGTCTGGAGGTTTCCGGCCAGGTGGCCGCTCTCGGCGACGGCGTAACGGGTTGGAGGGTCGATGACGCGTGCGTGGCCCTGTTGGCCGGGGGCGGCTATGCCGAGTTGGTAGCCGTCCCCGCTGGTCAGGTGCTTGTGCCGCCGGCTGGCTTGGATCTGGTGACGGCCGGCGGTGTGATCGAGGCCGCGGCCACTGTCTACACCAATCTCGATCGCGTTGGGCTCCGCGCTGGCGAGGTCTTCCTGGTGCACGGCGGATCGGGCGGCATCGGCGCGTACGCCATCCAGTACGCGAAGGCGATCGGCGCCACAGTGATCACCACCGCCGGTGGACAGGACAAGATCGACTTCTGCCGTTCGATCGGCGCTGATCATGCACTGTCGTACCGCGAGGACTGGCCGACAGCGGTGAAGGACATCACCAACGGTCGAGGGGTCGATGTGATCTTGGACAACATGGGCGCCAGATACCTCGAGGATCACGTACGGCTGCTGGCCACCGGTGGGCGACTGGCGGTGATCGGCATGCAGGGCGGCAGCAAGGGCATCCTGGATCTCACCGCATTGTTCGCCCGCCGCGCGTCGATCAGCGCTTCATCCCTTCGCGCCCGACCTATCACGGAGAAGTCCGATATTTGCCGCGCGCTGGCCGAGCATGTCTGGCCCTTGATCAAGACGGGATTGATCAAGCCGCCTCCGCAGACGACCTACCCTCTAGCAGAGGCAGCCTCGGCGCACGCTCACCTGGAGTCGGGCGACAACATCGGCAAGATCATCCTTACCGTTGCCTGAGGTTGAATCTGCCGCCGTTGGGGGCCGGTGCTTGGCGGCTCTCTTCGCGATCTGGCCCCGTCTTTCCGCACAAGGCCGCAGATGCTCGGCTTTCCTGCCCAATACGGCCTCGTCTTTCCGCACAAGGCCACAGACGCAGGGCCCTCGTAAGCAATCCGGCCTCGTCTTTCCGCACAAGGCCACAGATGCGGGCTTTTGTGCCCGATGCCTCGTCTTTCCGCACAAGGCCGCAGATGCGCGGCCCTCGTACGCGATTCGGTCTCGTCTGTCCGCACAAAACCACAGATTCATCGGGGACTACGAGGCTAGCCGCGACCTCCGAAATGGCGTGTCCACTCCTGGTTGAACTTCTTGGGCAGTCCTCGCGCCCCGCGCTCGTCCAACGCATCCCGAATTCGTTGGAGGGTCCGAAGTGGGCGTTCATATATACCGTTGGACTGAATCACGATCAGCCGCCAGCCCAGTCGCTCGAGCACCTCGCGGCGATCAAGATCATGTGCCCACTGCGTGTCGTCGAAGGCATGCTGTCGCCCGTCGTACTCGACGATGACCTTCCATGACTGATAGCAGAGGTCGAACCGCCATTGCCAGTTGCCGGCGCTGTCTCGCAGAACCACATTGACTTCGGGCTCGGGAAGACCAGCGAAGACGATAAGCAGTCTCAAGCGAGTTTCCATCGGCGAGTCAACGCCCGCGCGTACAAGAGCCGCTGCCTGACGTGCCCTCTTAGCATTGCGGCCCAGCCAAACCTTTGTCACTTCAACCAATTCGCCGGGATCAAGCACGGTTGCTTTCACGAGACTGTCACCTGCTATCACGAGGTCGATCAGGCTGACTCCAGCGCCGGCAAGATCCAGGAATGACTGGGCCGGTGTGGATACGGTCAGCCCTCTATGGGAGACCGTACGAGCGGTCTCCCGAGCCAGGTGGGCCGCCACCCCGCGGCGGCGGCACCGCGCTTCGCGCGAAGCCATGCTGACGTGGATGTCCGCCGAATCCGGCGCAACCCCACCCCAAAGCCTGACAGCCGTGTGGTGGCTCACGTGAGATGCCGCTGGCAAGCGCTTCATCACGGTGGCGGCCCGGATCTTGAGCGATGACGTGTCCGGCGCAGCGACGTACGTGTCGTAGAAGAGACGGTCAAAGCCTGGTCCGAGCAACTCAGTCAGTGGAAGGCCAATCGCTCGGGCACGCGCTCTCGTCATCACAGTGGGTCCGGCAGAACTGGTCACGAGGAAATCGTGATGAGCAATGGCGATTCGGGGAAGCCCGACTTTTGGGACTGTGGATGGAACGGTCACTGCGATTGCGCACTGTGGATAACTCGCGCTAAGGGGACGGCAGGCTCACCTAGGTCCGTGGCCTTGTGCGGAAAGCTGCGGCCGAATCGAGTACGGCGCCGCGCATCTCTGGCTTTGTGCGGAAAGATGAGGCCCGATTGGGCACGAAAGCCCGGCATCTGTGGCCTTGTGCGGAAAGATGCGAGCAAGGACGGGCGCGGCGCCCTGCATCTCTCGCCATGTGCGGAAAGACGAGGCCCCATTGGGCACGAAAGCCGAGTATCTGTGGCCATGTGCGGAAAGACGAGGCCGTATTGGGCACGAAAGCCCAGCATCTGTGGCCTTGTGCGGAAAGACGCGAGCAAGGACGGCCGTGGCCGGCCGCGGCGGGCAGGGGCACAGACAGAAGGCTTGGCGCACGGACACCGGGGCAGGGCTGGTACGGAGCCGGCCGCGGCGCAGCAGGGACACGGGGGTCGGACAGCCTGGGCGGGGGCGCACAGGGTCGAGCCAAGAAATCCGAACGGGACCGCGTCTCGGTCGTAGCCGCACGGGCGGGAGCTACGACGTCCAGGCCCGCCACAGGCTCGCGTACTCGCCGCGGGCGGCGACCAGTTCTTCGTGGCTGCCCAACTCGGCGATCCGGCCGTCGATGACCACCGCGATCCGGTCGGCGTCGTGCGCAGTATGCAGGCGGTGGGCGATGGCGACGACGGTACGACCCTCGAGCAGAGCGGCCATCGACCCTTCCAGGTGACGGGCGGTCCGAGGGTCGATCAGCGAGGTCGCTTCGTCGAGCACCAAGGTGTGGGGGTCAGCTACCACCAGCCGGGCGAGTGCGATCTGCTGAGCCTGGGCCGGGGTCAGGGCCATGTTGCCGGAGCCCAGTTTGGTGTTGAGCCGTTGCGGCAGCCGCTCCACCCAGTCCCAAGCGTCGACCGTGCGCAGCGCCTCGACGACGCGCTCGTCCGGCGAATCCTCGCGGGCCAGAATGATGTTGTCCCGCACAGTGCCAGCGAAGACGTGATGCTCCTGGGTGACGAGCGCAACCTCGGTGCGCAAGACCTCCAGTGGCAGCATGATCGCCTCCACACCGCCGACACTCACTGAACCGGTGCGCGGGCCGTTTACCCCGGACAGCAGGCGACCCAGCGTGGACTTGCCGGATCCGCTCGGTCCGACGATCGCCAATCGCTCGCCCGGACGAAGGTCGAGATCGACGCCGTGCAGCACGTCGCGCCCTTCACGGTAGGCGAAGCGGACGTCCTTGGCCGACACCCTCGTGTTCTCCGGCAGCTTGTCGCCCGGTTCCCGATCTTGCGGCACGGCAGCGATGCCCAGCAGCCGCGTGGTGGAGGCAATGCCGATCTGCAGCCGATCAAGATTGCGAACTAGCCGCTCCAACGGATCGATGAGCGCCTGGAGATACAGCGTGGCCGCGGTGATCTGGCCGAGCGTGACCCAGCCGTTCACATAGGCCCAACCACCGACCAACAGCAAGATCACCAGCGGAGTGTCGTATGCCAGCCCGAGGAGGCTGAACAAGATGTTGCGGAGCGCCATCGTGTACCGCTCGGCTTGACTCGCCACAGCTATGTCGCCGTCACCCCGCTCGATCCGCTTGGCTTGCAACCCGAGCGCCTCGATGGTCCGGGCGCCCTCGACCGTCTCGGTGAGCGTGGAATTGATCTCCGAGTAGGTCCCACCTTCGGTGATGTAACCCTTCGGCGCTCGCGCGATGTAGCGCCACCCGCCGATGACCACCAGCGGGGTCGTGAGTAGCAGCGGCACGGAGAGCAGCACCGAGTTGAGCAGCATCGCCACAATGGTCAGCAGAGCGGTCATGCCGGCAATCACGGCCTCGGGCAGGCCGTAGCGCACGCTCTCGCTCATGGTGCCGACATCCCGCGTCACCCGGGTGACCAGATCACCCGAGCTGGCGCTCTCCACCTTTCCGAGCGGCAGGCGCAGGACCGTACGCACGACGTACTCGCGTGCTTCGGCCAGCAGAGCCTGGCCGAAAACGACCGACGCCATCAGGGCGAGAAAGGTGGCTGCGGCTTGGACGATCACGACTCCGGCTACGGCGATGGTCAAGCCGTTCAGCTGAGCGGCAAGCGTGGCGGGTTCGGCGGCCTCGTCGACCAGCGAGCCAAGAATCCGCGGCACCGTCAGCCCAGCCAGCGCCGCCAGCGCGTGCAGGATCAGCAGGGAGGCCACCAACAACCGCCGCCGGCGCAGCATCCCGCCGACAAAGGCCGCCACAGCCCTGCGCTCCGCCACCGGGAGTCCACGCTCGGGGCGGCGGGAAGCGGCGAAGAACTCCGTGGCTCGGCGTTCGCGAAGCAGATGACGTCGTCGCCACTCGGCCAGCCGCTGGCCTACAGATCCGGCGCCGGACGGGTACAGCTGGTCAGGGATTCTCGGGTCGGCCGCACTGCGTCGCCACGTTTCCGCCGATCCCGGAAGCCCAACCTCCTGGAGCTCAGACATCGACGTTCTCCATGGTCCGCGACACCACGCCGCGATAGTCGGAACTGGTCTCCAGCAACGACTGGTGGGTGCCGACCTCCACGATCTTGCCGTCTTTGAGCAGCGCCACCTCGTCGGCATAGTGCAGCAACAACGGTGAGGCAGAGATGACGATGGTGGTCCGCCCCGCCCGGTGGGCAGCCAGCCGGCTGGCGATCAAGGCTTCGGTGTGCGCGTCCACGGCCGACGTCGGTTCGACCAGGATCAAGATCTCTGGGTCAACCGCAAGCGCACGGGCCAAGACCAGCCGCTGCCGCTGGCCGCCCGAGAGTCCTCTGGCCCGCTCCTCGAGCACGCCCTGCCAGCCGCCGGGCAGCGCCTCGAAAACATCCTCCGCGGCCGCGACGTGCAGCGCCGTTTCGGCCTCCGCCAAGCTGAGCCGGCCGTGTGGATCGATCACCTCCTGCAGCGTGCCGGCGAACAGCTGGCTCCTGGTGTCGACGACCAAGATCAGGTCGCGGACCTCGGCCAGCACAGCATCGGCAAGATCAACCGAGCCGAGGCTCGCTCCGGAGCTGCGCTCGGCCAGCTCCTTGGCCTTGAGGGCGAGCTCCGCCCGGGCCTGCTGGCGGCGCTCTCTGGTGCGGCGCGCCGCGCGGCCCTTGACACCGTCATCGATGTCCAGGCTTGGCGGCTCGGACTCCTCCGGCAGGTAACGGCCCAGACGGTCAGCCAAGGCCGCCGCTTCGTCAGGCACCCCGGATACCACCATGGTCAACCGACCCGGCTGGCCCACGAAACCGGACGCCGCATCCCGAATCGGGGCACCGGTCGGTAGCTGCAGGGCGGGCTGCGGAGTCGACCAGGGCGGCTGTTGGCCAAGCGCTGCGATGGTCTTACGTGCCGCGACCACCGCGCGCACCCACTTCTGCGCCAGTTCGAAGAACGTCTGGATCGGCCAGATCATGAAGACCGCGTAGCCGAAGAAGCTGATCAGTTCACCGATGCTGAGGCGACCAGCCACCACCTCGCGAGCGCCGAGCCAGGTGAGGGTGACCAGGAAGAGCCCGGAGAACAGCACACTGGCTGCATCCGTCGCCGCCTGCCACCGACCCGCGGCAACCCCCGCGGCCCGCGTCCGCTGCGACTGGTCTTCGTAGTTACGCGCGAACGTACGCTCGCCGCCGATTCCGCGCAGGATGCGCAGCCCGGCGACGATGTCGGTGGCCAGCGACGTGAGCTCGGACGACCGTGTTCGCTCCATCTGCTGTCGATGCTCCAATGGCCGTAGCAGCGGCATCGCCAAGACCACGAGGAGTGGAGCGGCGAGCAGCACTACCAGACCAAGCCACGGTGAGGTGGAGAGCACCAGACCGGCGATCACCAGATAGCTCACCAGCGCTCCGACGGCCCGGGTGCCGACCTCGGTGACCGCGCCCAGATGTTCGGTGTCATTTGAGGAGACACTGAGGACTTCGCCGGTCGGCACGCGCTGAGGCAGGACATGACCCAGCTGGGTCGCCTTGCGGGTCACCAACATCATCACGCCGAACATCGCGATCAGCCAGGTGCGAACGATCAACGAATGGCGGATGACTCCCGCCGCGACACCGGCCAGCGCCAAGACGAGCATGACCATGCTGAGCCAGAACACCGTCGTCATGTCACGCTGAGTGATCCCGTCATCGATCACCTTGCCGACCAGGTAGGGACCGACCGAGCCGGGCAACCATTCGAAGACGCCGACCAAAGAGCTGACGATCAAGAGCGGGGCCTGTTGCCACATCAGCCACGCGATGAAGCGTCCAGGGCTGCGGGTGTCGGGATCCCGAAAGCGCTCCCGCCGTCTTCGAGGCGCGCTCAAGTCGTCGCCGGCAGCCTGCCCAGAGCGGGCTGCCGGCGTACGGAATTCCGGAACTACCGGGGGAAAGTCCTGCATGACCGAACCACTGTATGGCGGTCCTCGGACAGGGCTCCAAAGGTTTTCCCAGGCCCGACGGGTGGCCAGCTCGAGTGTGGACTCAGCCTAAGATCGATTTCATGACCAGTGATCAGGGTGGCGCGAACGAGGCGCCCGAGCAGCAGATGCAGGGCGTCGCCGGAGCAACCCCCGACGGTCGGGGATACGTGGTGACTCCTCAGGCGATGGCGGTCGAAGGCCCGCCCCAGCCCGAGGTCGAGGAGGCGTCAGCCAAGTCGGTCACCGACATGGTCGAGGAGCCGGCCAAGGTGATGCGGATCGGCAACATGATCCGGCAACTGCTGGACGAGGTGAAGTCCGCACCATTGGACGAGGCGAGTCGCCAGCGGCTGCGGAATATCCACACCGCCTCCATCAAAGAACTCGAGGACGGGCTGGCGCCTGAGCTCATTGAGGAGCTGGAGCGGATCACCCTGCCGTTCACAGACGAAGCGATTCCGACGGATGCCGAGCTGCGGATCGCGCAGGCACAACTGGTTGGCTGGCTGGAGGGCCTGTTCCACGGAATCCAGACCGCTCTCTTCGCCCAACAGATGGCGGCTCGCGCCCAGCTGGAGCAGATGCGGCGAGCGTTGCCGCCGGGATCGATGCCTGGGACGTCGGCTCAGCCCGAGATGCCGACCCGGGACCGCAGCAGCGGAATGTATCTGTAGCTAGTCGGCAGCCATCGTGCCTCGGATGTCATCGACAAGCGGTGGAGCGGAGAACGGTGCCTAGAACGTCCTCCATCCGACTTCCTGCGGAGTATGGGACACCGGCGCAAACCCTGCCCTGGGAGGATGTACATTCGCGGCTTGAGCGGGCGTCCCAGTACTGGTTGGCGACCACCCGACCCGACGGGCGACCTCATACCGTGCCGGTCGACGGGCTCTGGGTCGATGATCGCTGGTACTTCGGCGGCTCGCCAGAGGCCATCCACCAACGCCACCTGCGCACGAATCGCGAGATCGTCGTCCATCTGGCTGACCCTATGCAGGCCGTGATCATGGAGGGTCTCGCCAGCTGGCGCGTGATGGCGTCGTCCGACGCACGCCGTCTTGCGGCGGCATCAAAGGCGAAGTACGGCTACGCGCCGCCGCTCCGTGTCTACACATCAGGCGTCTGGACTCTGGAACCTCGGCGCGTCCTCGCCTGGACCGACTTCCCCGGAGACGCCACGCGCTTCGACTTCGACCTAGACCCGCGTACGGACAGTGGCGGCTGACGCCACCGACGATGGGCTGCTCCCCGCACCGCGTGACGCTCAGCCGAACCAGTGCAGCAGCTCGGCCACCGGACCGCCGTCGCCGAACGTATCCGCGACCACGTCGGCGGCTTGCTGCACTTCGTCAGGCGCATCGCCGATAGCCACTCCGCGCCCGGCCCAGCGCAGCATCTCGATGTCGTTCCGCCCGTCGCCGAACGCCAGCACATCGGCGGGATCGACATCAAAATCATCCGCCACGTCCTGCAGCGCGCTTGCCTTGTTCACCCCAAGCGGAGCGATGTCCAGCCATGCACTCCATCCGACGAAGTAGGTCACGCCCTGCAGACCCAGATGTCGAGCCAGTCTGGTGAAATCTTCGTCGGACCGGTTGGGGTCGCGCAGGATGATGCGGGTCACCGGCCGGGCACTGAGCTGCTCGATGCTCTCGATGATCATCTCGCCGGTCAGATCGCCGCCGGGGAAGTGATCATTGAGACGGTAACCGCGTCCAATCTCCTCGACCGCGATCAGCGTTCCAGGAGCAAACTGCACCACTCTCTTGATCACTTCGCGCGGATCGAAGGTGACCGCCTTCCGGATTTGTTGGGGCGGGTAGGACACGACAACTGCACCGTTGGAGGCGACTGAGGGTCCGGGCGGGAGTCCCAGCTCGTCAAAGATCGGCCGGGTGCCGTGCCATGACCGCCCGGTAGCCAAGACCACCGGCACGTCGGCGTCCACCACCATGCCGACGGCCTTCCGGATAGCCTCGGGAAGGGCGCCGTCATGATCGACCACGGTGCCGTCGATGTCGAGAGCGACCAGGCGTGGCCGCCAGCTCGCCGTACGGAAACTCATCGGCGGCGCGGTCAGGCTCGCGGGCCGACCGGCCGCAGGTAGTCACGACCCCCAAGGAAGGGCCGCAGAACTTCGGGAATGCGGACACTTCCGTCGGCCTGCTGGTGGTTCTCCAAGATCATCACGATCGTCCGGGCCATGGCGCAGAGCGTCCCGTTCAACGTGGCGACGGGTCCCAGGCCGCCCGGAAACCGGGCCCGGATGTTGAGCCGTCGCGCTTGGAATTCGGTGCAGTTAGACGTTGAGGTGATCTCCCGATAGCGCTGTTGGGTCGGTAGCCAGCCGTAGCAGTCATACTTCCGGGCTGCACTGAGACCAAGATCACCACTGGCCAGTTCGAGAACCTGGAAAGGGATCTCCAGGTCGGCGATGAACTCTTTCTCCCAGGTCAGGAGTCTCTGATGCTCTGCATCGGCATCTTCGGGGGCGCAAAAGACGAACATCTCGACCTTGTCGAACCAGTGGACCCTGAAGATGCCCCTGGTGTCCTTGCCGTGGGAACCCGCCTCCCGCCGGTAGCTCGGGCTGTAACCGGCATAACGCAGTGGAAGGGCGGCCGGATCCAAGATCTCGTCCGCGTGATAGGCGGCCATCGGCACCTCCGCCGTACCGACCAGATAAAGATCATCTTCAACGAGGTGATAGACGTCCTGAGCCGCCTGACCTAAGAAC
>DATFOP010000143.1:0-18656 GCA_035265505.1 Propionibacteriaceae bacterium
CACTTACTGCCCGGTGCGTTCGCAGAGGCGAGAGCTAAGACGCAAGGCCGCCACTGTCCACGGAAGCGGGTCGCTGCATTCAGCAACGTGACGGGTCGACATTTGACGGTCCGAGCGGCATTGTGCCGTTGCGTCCACCAGGATTAGAACTGGCGGAGCCCTCACCTGTTGCGCCGAAGCGACTTTCCATGCTCCTGAAATTCACGCTCGTGGATGGCAGCGCCATCGCCATAAGCCCCCGCTTCCTGGCCTACGTCGTTCCCAACGGATCCGGCGCTCGCATCACCCTCGCCGACGGGTCGTCGAAAGATGTCAGGGAAGCCTTCGAGCGAGTCGTGAGCGACGCTGCGGCCGCCAAGAAAGAAAAGAGCTCCGCGACGTGAAGCGGACAGCACATCCGCTGCCGAAAGTTCGATCGCAGCATTGCGCAGGAGCAGGTTTTGACCGAGATCATCAAGGGAGCCGCAGGCCGCCGGACGCATATACGCAGCGGCCTGATGCGCGAAAGCCTCATGGATAAGAGCGTGATGGCGGCCTCCGACCAGCAGGCCGTTATCGCCATGATGCCGGACGTGAACATCGTGTCCATCGGCGGCTGCAGCATCATGGACCGCGGCAAGAACGCCATCGTCCCTCTGTTGGATGAGGTCGTTCGCTGCCGCCGCGAGCATCAGATCGTGCTCGGTGTTGGCCTTGGCGCGCGATTGAGACACACCTATCACATCTGCCTCGATCTCGGGATCCCGACTGGCGGCATGGCGATGGTGGCCGGGGCTGTCGGTGAGCAGAATCGGTATATGGTACAAGCTCTTCTGGCGAAGCACGGCGGTGTCGTCCTGCACAAGGACCATTTCGTGGTGCTACCGCTCTGGCTAGAGGCGGGATTGATCCCGCTAATGACCGGAATGCCGCCCTACCACTACTGGGAACCGCCTTCTGGCAACCAGCGCGTCCCGATGTATCGGGAGGATTTCGGGATGTTCATGGTGAGCGAGACGCTCGGCGCGCGTTCGATGATCTTCGTAAAGGACGAGGACGGCCTGCATACGGCGGACCCGAAGACGGATCCGTCCGCAAAGCTGATTCCTTCCGCGACAGCGCAGGAGCTCCTGGACATGAACCTGCCCGATCTCATCATCGAGCCCGTCGTTCTGGAGTCGATGCTGTACGCGCGGAACACACGCCGCATCCAGATTATCAACGGGCTCAAGCCCGGGCTGCTGGCGCGCGCGCTCGCTGGTGAGCCGGTCGGAACCGTAATCACCACAGACAAACCCCGAGCCGAAGGCACTCCCGACGCCGATGCCTTCCCGAAAGGGAGCCGGTCATGACAGAAGTAACCGTCGACGCCGGGGTAACAATTCCGCAGCGACGCAAGGTCGAGACGCCGTTCGGTAGTGGCTCCCTGGATCACAGGAATCTTCTTGCCGGCACCGATTACGTTCAGCCGATCCGCGTCCTCCCTGACGTGAACATCATCAAGATCGGAGGTCAGAGCATCATGGACCGGGGCCGCGCCGGGCTCTTTCCGCTCGTTGACGAGATCGGTGCCTGCGCGCGGAATCACCAGATGATGATCGGCGCCGGGGGCGGGACCCGCGCGCGTCATGCCTATGCGATCGGTCTCGAACTGGGACTGCCCACGGGCGTCCTCGCCGCGATCGGTGCTTCCACGGCTCTTCAGAATGCCCGGATCCTGCAGATGTTGCTCGCAAAACACGGCGGCATCTACATCAATCCAGAGGATTTCGAGAAGCTGCCGCAATTCCTGCGTGCCGGCGCAATCCCGATCGTGCCCGGTATGCCGCCCTACCGCCACTGGGAGAAGCCGCCTTCGCTGGGCCGCATACCGGCAAACCGCACGGATTCCGGCGTGTATCTGACGGCCGAATTTCTCGGCGCACGCTCATGCATTTACGTCAAGGACGAGGAGGGCCTGTTCACCGACGACCCTAAGAAGAACCCGAAGGCAGAGTTCATCCCCCGCATCACGGCACAGGAGTTGTTCGACCGTGACCTCAATGACCTCGTGGTCGAGCGGATCGTGCTGACCAATATGATGAAGGCCTCTCATGTGCGTGAGATCCAGATCATCAACGGTCTCGTGCCGGGGAATCTCACCAGGGCCTTGGCGGGGGAGCATGTCGGCACCATCGTGACCGCTCCGCAGACTGAGTGAACTTTGTCGGCGAGCTTCGAGGCGTCCTGTTCCATGTCTTGAGCTCATGCCAACGCGGTCAGTTTCGTTTCAGGTGAAAGGGCCGTGTACGATAGCTGCCATTCGCCAGCTTGTATGGGGAGAAACCGGCAGCGGCTTTGTCAAACCCGAAGCTCACGATGGGATCGGTGGCTTCCCCGCCCGCCTTGCTGGTCACCAGTTCCTGCCTGAAGTCACGGGTAGTCCGTGGGGCTATAAAGCATAGTGCAGGCCGGAGGAGACCTTCGCGGATGATGCAGGCGACAGTCGCAGAGACCTTTGCGAAGCTCTGGACGCTGGACAAGGAGGTCCTCGCGATCGCGTGGCTGTCCTTGCGGGTCAGTATCTCGGCCGTGGTGCTCGGCTCTGCTATCGGCATCCCGGCTGGCGCTGTGGTCGCCATCACGACGTTCCCGGGCCGCAACGGCGTCACCGCCGTCCTCAACGCCTTCATGGGGCTTCCGGCGGTGGTGGTCGGCCTTGTGGTCTACCTGCTCCTGTCTCGGTCCGGTCCTCTCGGCACCCTGGGCCTTCTCTTCACGCCAACCGCGATGATCTTCGCCCAAACGATTCTGGTGACGCCGCTTATCGCGGCGCTTACCCGTCAGATGATCGAGGACGCCGACCGCGAACTCGGGGAGCAACTCCGCTCCATGCGGCTGTCGGTCGGGCAGCGCGCGCGAACGCTCGTCGTCGACGCGCGTTTCTCGCTTGTCGTGGCGGTGCTCGCGGCTTTCGGACGGGCGGTCTCGGAGGTTGGCGCAGTTCTCGTCGTGGGAGGCAACATCGACGGCCACACCCGCACGATGACCACGGCGATCTCACTCGAGACACAGAAGGGCGACCTACCTTTAGCCCTGTCGCTTGGTCTCGTGCTGATGGCCCTCGTGATTGTCGTCAACGCCCTTGCGTCCTTGCTCCGCAGCTATGCCATGCGGACCTACGGATGACCGCGGTTCTCCCGATAACCGTCAGAGACCTCTCGTTCAGGCCGGGGGGGCGGATTGTGCTCGACCGGCTCGATGCGACGATTACGAGTGCAGGGATCACCGCCTTAATAGGGCCGAACGGCGCCGGGAAGAGCGTCACGCTCCGCATCATCGACGGCCTGTTGCAGCCCGACGACGGGACGATCCGGTTCGGTAACCGGCTGCCTCAGGACGTCAGGCGCGCGCTCGTCTTCCAGCGGCCGGGCTTGCTCCGCGCCAGCATCGCGCGCAACGTGGCGTTGGCCCTCGTACCTTGGAAGCTGTCGCGCCAGGCTATCGCAGAACGTGTGGACCAGGCCCTGGTAGCCGTCGGCCTGGCCCACCGAGCCGACGAGGCGGCCCGGAGGCTGTCCGGTGGCGAACAGCAACGGTTAGCCTTAGCGCGGGCCTGGGTCACCGAACCCGAGCTCCTGCTCCTCGATGAACCCACCGCCAGCCTTGATCCTGGGGCCACTGAGGAGATCGAGCGCCTGATCGTGAGGATGGCGCGAAATGGGACGAAGGTCGTTCTAGTGTCTCACAATCTTGGCCAGGTCGCTCGGCTGGCCGAGGACATCATTGTCATCTCGCGCGGACAGGCGGTCGAGCATGGACCGGCCCGTCGTATCCTCTCAGCCCCCCGTTCGGCCGAAGCGCAGGCCTACATCAAGGGTGAACTGCCATGGATCGCCTTTTCAGAAACGCGCACCGCGTGCTCACAACCTTAGGCTTGCTTCTGCTCGCCGTTTCGCCGTCCTCGGCACAAGCTCAAAGGGCGATCACTGTCGCGTCTACGACCTCGACCGAGCAATCGGGCCTGTTCAAGCACCTCCTGCCAAAGTTCACGGGCAGCACCGGAATCGAGGTCAAGGTCGTCGCTCTCGGTACGGGCCAAGCGCTCGACATCGGCCGGCGTGGCGACGCCGACGTGGTTTTCGTGCACGACAAGGAAGCAGAAGAGAAGTTCGTAGCCGATGGGTTCGGCGTGAAACGGCACGAGGTCATGTACAACGACTTTGTGGTCGTCGGCCCGAAGAGCGATCCGGCGGGCGTCGCTGGGAAGGACATCCAGGCAGGGCTTCGACGGATCGCGGCCGTGAAGGCGCCCTTTGTCTCGCGCGGGGACCGCTCGGGGACGCACGCGGCGGAACTGCGCTTTTGGAGAGATGCCGGTCTCAACCTCGCGGCTATCAAGGGCGACTGGTACAAGGAGATCGGCCAAGGCATGGGGCCCGCCCTAAATACCGCCTCCGCCGCCAGCGCCTACCTGCTCTCTGACCGTGGCACCTGGCTCGTTTTCAAAAACCGGGCCGACCTCGCGATTCTCGTCGAAGGCGATGAGCGCATGTTCAACCAGTACGGCGTCATGCTGGTGAACCCGGCTCGACACCCGCACGTCAAGGCAGCCGATGGTCAACGCTTCGTAGATTGGCTTGTATCGGGTGAAGGTCAGAAGACCATTGCCGAGTACAGGGTCAATGGCGAGCAACTTTTCTTTCCCAACGCTGGCGCAGCTGAGAGACTATGATGCTGTCCGGGATCATACCCGCCTCACCTTGGCAGCCCTCCCCAACCAACTGAGAGCTGGCGGGGCCCGGACGCCGCGCCGGCCTCGCGCCGCACCCATAACACCGCAATGGAGTGCTATCGCCGCGCCATGTTCGCCCTGACGCACCTCCGCTCACACATTGTGACTGGATTTGAGCTTACGCTCGAGCCGGAGCGGCCGCCGCGCCGCATCGATCAACGGTGCTTGCGTCGCCCTCTCCGTCAGGGTCGGGGCTTGCAGCCAGGATGTGCCATCCTGCCTGGATGGTTATTGGGCTTATTCCGCAGACCAGGAGGGCAGTCCGCAGTCGAGGGAGCGGCGGTGGTGTTGCGAGTTCCCGTCGTGGCCGTCGTAGTCGTAGCAGGAGCCGTAGTTGTCGTAGGAGCCGAGCGCGTGCCCCCGCCGCCGCCCGTCCCGCCGCCAGTCTGCGCTTCCGCGAGCCCGAAAGATCCAGCGACCAACGCTGCTGATAAGGTGGACACGATGATGAACTTGCTCATGGGCAATCTCCTTCCCTCTAGTTTGAGTCCTGCACTCCTGAACTCCCGCTGAATAGATGGAGTTCCAACCCGGCGCTGCATGCAACTCCCGGACGACTTCGTACTCGACGGCGAGGCGGTAGCTCACTGCTCTCAGGGCCTGCCCGACTTTCACGGCCTTTTGCAGCGCCTCTCGCATCATGGGCGATCTTATGCGCTTGGTCGTGCCCCATTTCAGGCATTCTACAGCAATGATGATCGGCGTGGTGTCATAGGCCATCAACTCTGACTCGCGTTCGCTCCCATTCCGAGTCGTAACTGCGTCGGCACCGCAGAGACCGAAGTACCTCCTGTGGCTCAGAGCGCGCACCTCTGGCCCGCGTGGTCTCAGCGACTGCGAAGCGGCAAACCGCCAAGGCGTCACCACCGGGCCCCTCGACGTAAGCCCAGGTGATCGCGTCCACTGCCTTCCAACGATGAGCCCAACGTGGAGGTTGGACATGCCTTGCTCGGCGCTTCGAGAGTCAATTGGCGGGACAGAGCACGGTGTGGCGGCCGAGCACTTGCAGTAGATGACCTGGCACGCCAGCATTCTCAGATGCCTAGCCCCTTAAGTCCGCTCGCGAAAGCGATAAGAGACGGCTTCATTCGTGGAGTTGGCGAAGGCCTTGAACGGATGTGGGCTCACGTGCTGGAAGAGCCATTGTCGGGGAAGCTCGCGCGTTTGGCGAGCGAGTTAGGCAAACCACGCCGAGAACCGCCCGATGGCACCAGAGGCGCGGCAGAGAAGGCCAGCAAGGGGCGGCGATACGGCGCGCGACCCAGATGAGCCACACAGCGCGTCAGCCGTCGTTTTCCGCGTTCAGCTGACTTGCCGCTCTCAGCTGGAGCCGATCGGTACGGAATACCTCGGCTGTCACCACAACGGCGTGCCTAGGCGCACACGCAATCCTCGACGCTAACTAGCCGAAACCGCCCCGCCGCGCCTATTGCAAGGGGGGCGACGGCGCGGCTAGCCAGCATTAGGCGGAGTGCGCCAGCTCACGGGGCCCATACTGTGCGGGTCGAACAGGGTGATCGTCGCCAATGCGATCCTGCGGAAACGGTCGGCGCTTACGCTCCTCCTCAACAACGAGCATTCAGGGAGGTGATTTATGCCGCTCACTGGCGGCTTCGATCGAGGCGTGGGATCAGAGGATCGCCAGTGCCGCGCTGCTCGGGTCGCGAGCATCAAGAACGCGGCCAGCGGCATCTCGCTGGCGGGCTTTCCTTTGTCCTGCGCTGGCGTAAGCTGAACCGGTCCCGGTCGGCTCGCCCCTTCTTCTCCGGGCTGCTGAGCCGCGTAAGCCGCTGAGGGAACCTCCAACCTGAACGCGGGCCGGGCGCTGCCTTGTTCAAACCAGCGGGTGAGCTTGAGGCCGCTCGGGTGCTCGTTGGCCTCTACCCGCTAGTGCGGCTCGCCGCGCTTCACCCGGATCTCCTCCAGGAGCCCCTGGTCGACAAGCTTCGCGACCACCGCCTTGCGGCGCCGAGCCGTTTTGCGCTCGATGATTATCAGCGTGTGCGGACCACCGCGCTGCCTTTAACGATGTGTTAACGTTGTGCTTGAGCCGTCGAAGTCCCCGTGAGAGCTTCAGTTAACAGATCGTTACCACGAGGTGGGTGGGGCAATGCTGGGGGTTCAACGGGCGCAGTTCGGGCCGGTGCTGTGGCGGGTGCTTGGATTTAGCATCGCCGGTGTTCGGGCCATCATGCTGTTGATCACCGCCGCGGCAGCCCGAGAGAACGAGCTAGGAAGATCGCAGAGTTGCCCAGAGCCTCGCAACTACCTGCAACCACTGTAGCAAAACCCATCCCTGCCTGGATCGAGTTCTGCAGAGGGTTTCCTGCCGAGGAGTGCCGCATAGACCTGAGGGAACCAGCAACAATCAAGCTGACCACCGAGATCTGGAGCACCATCCGGGCAGTGAACAGCCGCGTCAATGCATCGATCATACCGATCACAGATTACGAGCAATGGGGCGTTCCCGAGGATATGCAGCTCCTGAAGCGAAAGCTCCTTGCCGAACGTGGACTGCCTCGCCGGGCCATGCGCATGACGGTGGTCATTGACGCCCGGAGCGATGGCCACGCAGTTCTGATGTTGCGAACGGATCGCGGCGACTTCATCCTGGACAACGAGACCGATGCCATCCTGCCGTGGGATAGGACCGCCTACGTGTTCGCCAAGCGAGAAGGTCACGATGGCACAGCCTGGGTCTCGCTTGGCCAGGCCGCATCGCCTGTGGCCACCGCTAACCATTAGCAGTCTGGCCGCTTGATGTTGACCACGAGCACACAAAGAAAGGCTCTGCGTCGCGCCTGCCGCAGTCTTCCTGTCGGAGCCGAGCATCGACCTGACTTGCTTCATGCGCGAGATGGTATCCGAGGCTACATAACATAGTACGGGCGGGCGCGGCGGGCGGAGCATGCCCGCCGCTTTCCTCGGTGCCTGGGCTACTTCGGCGCTGCGCGCAACGAGGCTGGCGGCCCGGGCAGTTTCAAGTTCTTCCCGGTGTCGGTAACCTGTGTGCCTTCTATTTTCAGGACGGAGATGTTGCTGTCCAGGTAATTGCCGACATATGCATAGGCGCCGTCGGAAGAAAAGGCGACGCCCTCGGGAAGCCCGCCGAGCTCGATCTCGGGTCCGACCCGGGTGACCTTCTTGCCGTCGATCTTGAGCGCCACGGCGGCGCCGGCCTTGTTGTAGTAGAAGGCCTTCTTGTCGGAATTCGAGCCGCGCAGCAGGATCGCCAGCGCAAGGTCGCCTTTCGGACTAATGGCGAAGCCCTCCGGCGCGTCACCTACGACGACGTGATCGATCACGCGTGGCGGAGTCTGTTCGAGATCGATCACGCTCACAGTGTCTACGCTTCCGTCGGAGCCGCCCCCGCACCGTTGTTAGCGACGAGCGCGATTCGTCCGTCTGGTGTGATATCGACGTTGTACGGAAATACACCGGTGACGACGTCGTACTTGTCGTAGCTGACCTTCTCCCCTTCAATGCGCAGCAGGGCCACCTTGTTGGCGAGAGGCTTGATCGCCAAGGCCTTTGTCCCGTCGGGTGAGATCGCAACATGCGCCACGCTGTCGCCGACCGCGACCGTGTCGATCACCTTGACGTCCTTGCCGGAGATCGAGAGCACGCTAATGGAGTTGTCGGCCCGATTTGTCACTAGCGCGACATCACCCTTCTTGCTGATGTCGAGCCCGGAGGGCTGCTTGCCCACTTCCACAGTCGTAATCCGTTGAGGCGGGTTTGACTTCAGATCGATAACGTACACCTTGTTATCGGGAACGGGCTTCCAGTTCTCTCCGTCCTTCGTCTGCGTGACAGAATTGGCCACCAATGCGATATCCCCGCTCGGATGTACGGCAAGATTGGTCGGGGGTCCGAAGATTGAATTCTCCAGCTCGAGATTGGTGAGGATTTTCGGATTTTCGCGGTCCTTGATGTCAATGATGGAGATTGTGTCTTTTCCTGGTGCGCGCTGCAGAACCTTGCCAGCGTCGTCCCACCAGACCTTGGTGTCATTGCCGCCGACGAGAACCTGGGCGTCGGCCTGCGCCATGCACGCGACAACGACGGCTCCAGCAAGCGCCGAGGACAACAATTGCATTGCCCGCATCAGATCCCTCCCTGGATGTGCGATGATTGAGCTCACGGGGTGCGGCCCTCTCTCGCGCGCCGATTACAGCCCGTTTCGACAGGCGGCACAACAAGCGGGGGGACACCACCCTTCTTCGAAACAGCCGCACCCCGCAGCCGTGATCAAGTGGCGTGGATGAATCCTTAGCGGTGAATTAGGCAGCTCTCCAGCTCGTTTGATCGCTCGCGAAGCCGTCGGCCGGCGATCTCCACAAAAACGTTGAGCATTCTCCGCCTGCCGCCTTGAAGGTCACGCCTTTGCAGGTCCGGCGGCGCGCTCAGTCGCTCTATTGCTCGTCATCTGCGCGCTGTGTGGGCGCAACCTGGAAGAACCGAATACCTTGGAGCTTACCAGCACCGTCGGTCCTCGAAGGTGGGAAGAGATGCCTTCGAGCGTCCAACACGCGTAGCCTTTTAAGGTACTTCGAGCGACGGCAGCGCACACGGCCGGCGCTCATGCGAGTGGCTCGTGGCCGGTCACCGCACCGGTCGTAAACGACCATGCGGAGGAGGACATGAGCAGCGATGTGTGTGGAGCAACCTGTGCGTAGGATCGGAGCGCCGGTCGGTAAACGTCGTCAGATGCCGAAGCGGGCCATGCGCTTCAGGATCATGTCACCCAAGTCCGTGTAGACCTTCGCCACTGAGCGGTGATTTTGTACCGTAACCTTCACACGAACCTTCTTGTGAGTGACTCTGTTCCGGCGCTTTTTGACAACGGTCTTGAGCACGGTCTTGACCGTGGGCTTATCGTAAAAGATAGCCCTGTTCGCCGCAGCAGCCTCCGGGAAAATGACGGATGCCCTGATTTCCGGGCTCTCATTCACGACGTCAAGGAGGCGATGAGCCCCTTGCCGCCCTAAGAAGTGCATCAAATAGAACTCGCCCTTTCTTAGGTCGCGTCCGAGCTTTTCCTTTATCTCCTCACTGTCATACTTTAGAAGCTCCGCTGCCATCGCAGCGGAGACGTAAGGATCCCGGCGCAGATCAAGAATGGCTTCTCTGACCTTCTGGTCGGGCACGATGAACTTGCCATTGGCGGCTTTGAGGATAGCCGTGCTCGGAAGAACGAGATCATGCTTGCCGCCGAATCGCCATATCGATTCCAGCCAAGTCTGCTCGATGAACTGGTAGAGCCCCATCGCGGACGACGTCCGTGCCTTCGCTATGGGGTTGAATGAGGATTCCTTGTCGGCGAGAGCGAGCATATAGATCTCGTCTACGCCAACATCCCTGGATACCCGAACGATGGCCTCGATCACCTGCTCCTTGTCAGGTATTGCCGGATATGCCGAACCGATGCTTATAGCAAAATAGGAAGCGCCAGCCAGCACGCGCCAAGCCGCCTTCATTCCTTTACTCCACCAGGGGCAAAAGTGGCCGCTGCTTACAATGATGGCGCGCGCGTAAACCGGTCGCTAACGATCGTGGTAAACCGGATTCGACATGTGTTTGCCTAGTGCAAACGCGTGGTCGCCCTGCGAGGGACAGCCCCGTGGAGGAGGGAATGATTAACCGTCTCGGTAGTAAATGAGCGGGTACTTCTCACCGGAGTGCTCACTGTTACAGACCGGGCGTGGCCAACAATGATCAACAAGGTGCAGCGAGGAACTTACGTTCTGGCCGTGATTGTCTGCGTCGCCATGCGCTCAGACTGCTGGGCACAAATACCCGACGCGATTGGCGGCAAGGTGCCGACACTAGCGCCGTTGGTTCGAGAGGTCACGCCAAGCGTCGTCAACATTTCGGTCCAGGGCCGCGTCAAAGAGGAGAGTCCAATCTATCGCGATCCGAGGCTTCGCGAGTTCTATGATGAGTCGAACGGGAGCGAACGGGAGGTCCAGGCAGTCGGATCGGGCGTCATCGTTGATGCGCAGCATGGTTACGTGCTCACCGCCAACCACGTTGTTGCGCAAGTCTCGACCGCGCAGGTCACGACGAAAGACGGACGCCGCTTCCTTGCAAAGCTCATCGGCCGCGACCCCGGTACCGATTTGGCCGTGCTTCGCCTCCAAGACGCCGAGTCCATCAAAGCAATTCCGATGGGCGATAGCGATAAGCTCGAAGTCGGGGATTTCGTGCTCGCGATCGGCAATCCTTTCGGCCTTGGGCAAACGGTGACCTCCGGTCTTGTGAGCGCCCTTGGCCGGACCGGTCTGGCTAAGCAGGGGTACGAGGACTTCATCCAAACTGACGCGCCCATCAATCCTGGCAACTCGGGCGGTGCGCTGGTCAACTTGCGCGGTCAGTTGGTGGGCATCAACACCGCTATCTTCTCGCCAGCAGGCGGCAATGTCGGGATCGGCTTTGCCGTGCCAATCAACATGGCGCGCCAGGTGATGAGGCAAATCGTGCAACATGGCAGCGTGCGTCGCGGCCGCATCGGTGTTGCCCTCAAGGACCTCACGCCGGCCGTTGGAGCAAGCCCCTCATGGCCCGTGGAAGGGGCTGTGATAGCGGAGGTCAGCCGCGGCTCTACGGCTGAACAGGGCGGACTCCAGAAAGGGGATGTCGTCGTCGCTGCCGACGAGACGCCTATTCGCAGCGCCGCGGCTCTTCGCAATAAGCTCGGCCTCACGCCCGTAGGTGAGCGCGTGCAGCTGACCGTGAAGCGAAAGGGACTGTCGCAAAAGCTCGTAATCGAGATGGCAGCCACGGACGAAATTGCACAAACCGGTTCAGTTAGCCGGCCTACCCAGCTTCGCACCGGAACCAGCAAGGCTCGTGATCTGGCAGGCAGGCCTGCTATGCCGTGACATCGGTAGGTCCGGCTCAGCGGTGCCCGGTAGGCGGCACTGCGAGGCTTTGCCCAAGGGCATGCCGAGGGCACCTTCAGCTGCATCGGCTGGCGGAAGCTCCTATCCTCTCGGATGGTCCTTTCACCTGCTGGCCGCTGCGTGGAGAATGCCGTAGATGCTGCGGGTCGGAGAGGCTCTCGCCCTTGACCGCGTTTAAGGTGGTTCGTAGGCGAAGCAGTACGCAAGCAGGTCGTGGTCCTACGCTATTTGAGTTTTGAGCAGCTGATTGGGGCGCGCCAATGTTGCATGTAGAGCGCGTCGGAGATCGCCCGGTGAGAACGCCAGCGCTGCGACCGTGAGAGCTGACCCTAATTGTTGGAAACCGTGAAACTGAGCCACCAGAATCAGAGGAGCCGCTCGTGAGTGACGCTTGGCAGTACCAGTTGCGAATTTACCTGCCTGATGAGTTGGTCGAGACCGCACGTCTCCGCTCCGACAACCCCGCACTCGGGCAGCTTCCTGAAATCCTGCAAAAGCATGGCGCCAGCATGAAAAGCCAGTTCGATGCCTTCGCTGAGTACGTTGTTGAGGCGGAAAGGAACGGTACGGAACATATCCGCTCTACCGATGGACTAAGGCGACCATTGAGGATCCCGCCAAGAAGCAAAAGCATCTCAAGTCGTTTTCTCTTCACGTGAGGGGAAGGGAGCTGTACTCAAAAGACGAAGCCAATTCCCTTGAGGCGGACCTTCAGCCTCTCGTGGGCGGCGGTGTGATCACCCGAATCTCGAAGCACGATTCAAATCCCGAACACAATCCGCAGATGCTAGAGCGCTACCGTACGAGAGGGGTCGGCGAAGCTGGCCCGACCGACTGACTAAACCGAACATCGATCGAGTTCTCGGGGGCTTGGCCAGTAACGGCTGCTTGCCACCCGCTGTCGCTGCAGAGGAAAGGTTCGTTCACCATCCGGTCTGAAGTCGCTTTTCCACCCCGCCCCCGGTCACTTTCCGACCACGAACGTCCGGAGGATCGCGGGGTCCAAACGAGAGGCCCTAAATGACCGACCCACTTGATACTCACCGGCTGTTGACCGCATCGATGACTGTCGTCGCCCTGCTCGGCTGGGGTACATACGCCTACTCCACGGATTCATCCGCGACGCGCGATCAGGCCCGCCTCGAGGCTATTGCCCGCATCACGACGGAGCGTGACGCACTCCACTCAGAGCACCAGCGGCTGGTCTCAGGACAACTGAAGCTGGTTTCAGAGCAACAGCGATTTCAAGGGGAGCTGGCGCTGGCGAACACGCAGCTTGCAGCCGCTCGGGAGGAGATTGCCTTATTGCCGCAGCGAAACGTCGCAAAGAAGGGCGACCTGGGCGCGATCCAGCCTGGCCCTCCGTCACGTAAAGCGGTCCACACGCGTCCGACGGAGGCGAAAAAAGTACGCTCGAAGGTTGCGCAGCGATGACCCGCCTCGCGGACGGCAGAGGACGAGAGAAGGCTCTGGCCCAACGGCCGCGCGTCGATGCCGAACGTGAGCGGGTCAAGATTTTGGAGAGACCACTCGAGGAGGTCAGGAGCGGGCAAGCACAGCGGGCCGAATTGATCGGCACCTGGATCGCCTGCGCGCGACGGTTTGCGAGATGAAGGTGCCCCGTGCACCCGCAGTCCGCCATGCGATACGCCTGGCCGTCCCTCGCCACTCCCGTGTGTCTTTCTGGAGTGCGCCCACTCGGACACCACGATAGCTAACGATTGACCATGGAGCTGGGCCTTGCAGGAGTAAGGCTCATGGCACGTCATCGCATCCACAGCCTCTCGTTCAAGAAGCAGATCGTGCAGGAGTACGCCGCCGGCGCGACCCTCAACGGGTTGGCGCGGGAGCACGACCTCTCGCGCAACCTGATCCGCGGCGGCCGACCCAACCAGCTGTGGGTGGCGGACATCACCTGCGACGCCATTGCGACCGGCTTCGTCTACCTCGCCGCGATCGGCGATCTTGGCGGCGAGTGCCGGGTCGCTGCAGATCGCTTGTTCGACGGGGGTCCGCGCGTCGCGGCAACGCGCGATCCCACCATCCCCCGTCAGGGCGCGCTTCAGCAGCATGGCGCGATTACTTCCTTCCGGGCGCACCGGAACGAAATGACACCCAGTTCTCCGGCACTGCGCTCATCGTCGTAACGGATCTTGGCGTCGTTATCGAACGGTACGACCGCGCTGCTGCCGCCACCGGCGGCCACCAGCCGTTCGAAGTACGCGCGCGTCTCGCGGGCCGCGCTTCCGCCCGATCGGCCGCGACCGTGGCCCGCGGGAATGGCCTTCTCGATGGCCCACACCAGAGCTGGGTTTGCGGCGCAACCGGGCGACACGTTTAGTCGCAGGCATGTGGCCGGCGCACGCTGACTGAAGCGAGGAGAATTGATGGAGCGCGCGGGGGCCGCTGGGGCAATCGCACCCTCGGCCGCAGTCGGTTCTGACGAGGCCGATCCCCCGACGGGGAGACCCTGCCCCCGATCGGCCTTCAGCCTCCCCGCGTCGACGGCGCGTTAGGTTCCGCAGAAGGTTTGGGTTACCCGCTGATGCGGCTGGGGAGGTTCCGCATAGTGCTCCATGGTGGGCTGGTCGTCGTAGGGACGAGCGAGAACCGTCAGAAGCTCCTCGAATGGCCCGAAGTCTTCCCTTTGGACAGCTGCCTGGATGACAGCCTCGACCCGGTGGTTACGCGGAATGAAGGCGGGGTTCGTGGCCCGCATGGCGGACCGGCGTTCCGCCGGGCTCTGCGGCTCGTCAGCGAGACGCCGGCGCCAACGCTCCGCCCATCCGTCAAAGCTCGCCGGATCGGTGAAGAACTCGCGAACAGGATCATCGTTGCCGGCTTCTAAGGCTGCATCGCACAGGTGGCGGAACGTGAGCGTGAAGTCGGCCTCATTCTCCGCCATTGCTTTCAGGAGGTCCTCTGAAAGTGCGGCGTCGCCTTCCTGCTCGGTGAACAGGCCCAGCTTCCTTCTCATTCCACCCTGAAAAGCGCGGTCGAATAGATGCCCGAACCCGCCAAGGGCAGCTTGAGCTTGCTGGACCGCTTTGTCCTGGTCATCTGCGAGGAAGGGCAGAAGCGTCTCGGCGAGCCGCGCCAGGTTCCAGAGCGCGATCCGCGGCTGGTTCGCAAAGGCGTATCGGCCGTGGTGGTCTATGGAGCTGAATACGGTGGCCGGGTGGTACGCATCCATAAAGGCGCACGGACCCTAGTCGATCGTTTCGCCCGCGATGGACATGTTGTCGGTGTTCATCACGCCGTGGATGAAGCCCACGAGGAGCCAGCGTGCGATCAGGTCCGCCTGGCGGGCGATCACGCCCTCCAGCAGCGCGCCGTAGCGTTGCGCGGTTTGAAGCGCTTCGGGGTAGTGCTGGGCTAAAACGTGATCGGCGAGCGTGCGTACACCATCCACATCGCCCCGCGCAGCGAAGAACTGGAACGTGCCGATCCGGATGTGACTTGCAGCGACCCGGGTCAGAACCGCGCCTGGCAAGAGCGTCTCCCGGATGACGGGATCACCAGTCAGCACGGCGGCCAGCGCGCGCGTGGTCGGGATGCCGAGCGCCGCCATGGCTTCGCTGATCACATACTCCCGCAGCACGGGCCCAAGCGCGGCTCGGCCATCTCCTCCCCGAGAGAACGGGGTTGGCCCTGATCCCTTCAGCTGGATGTCGCGACGGAGGCCGTCCTTTCCGACCACTTCCCCGAGCAGGATCGCGCGCCCGTCACCGAGTTGTGGCACGAAGTTGCCGAACTGATGCCCGGCGTAAGCCATGGCGGTCGGCTCGGCACCCTCCGGCAGCCGGTTACCGGCGAGAACCTGAACGCCTTCAGGGCTCGTGAGCCACGTGGCGTCGAGGCCCAAGTCGGACGCGAGCTGCCTGTTCAGCTTGATGAGTTTCGGGGCGCTGACGGGTGTGGGCGGAAGCCGGGCGAAGAACCGGTCTGGAAGCCGCGCGTAGGAATTGTCGAATCCGAAATGAACCGTCATCAGCGCTACTCTTCAGCCCACCCGCAGCATTTCGACAGCCGGCGGCGAAATAAGAATTTGGCTGAACTCACGCATCCAGTCCCCGGATCCCTCCGAAGCCGCCTCATGGCGGAATGAGTCCAGCTGATCCAGGCTCGTTAGCTCGACTCGAATTGCAGAGCCGCGCCACCCAGGGCACGCGTGAGCGGCACAAGCAGGCGGGCCTTCAGTCCGTTCGCCGCTGCCGAATCGACCTCTCGCCGGATCAGTGCAACGGCCCGATCGCGATCAACGGGTTTGATCTCATACGAAAAACGAGCGAGGTACATCATCTCCTCCGCAGATCCAGCCCCCTGCGTAGAACGGGCCCTGCTCCGCTGCGTTCCGATCGCCCGCCTCCGAGCAAGCTCAAGTCATTTGCGTCCGGTCAGGTTGCGTAGATGCCCACTAGCGCACGCGCGCAGCCTGACTCCGGACTCGGTTCGGTCCTCGTACTTCGATGGGTTCGTCCGCAACGAGATCGCCTGCCGCGGCTCAAAAGAAGGACAGGGTCACGAAATATGTTAGAGCCGCGGAGAAGCTGCGCGGCTAGAGCCTGGCGCGAGTTCAAACGCTAAAGCTTAACCTCCAGATTCAGACTTTCGCGCTAAGCGTGGAAAGGCTCGTGCGCCTACGTTGATCGCACTGGAACACTCGGCAAAAAAACAAGCCGGGAAGCGTCAACAGAGCCCATCGCCCGTCGCTCCACAGGAGAGAACCCGGTTTCTGGAGGAACCTCGCAAACGCTCGACGGACCCGCGTTGAGCGAGGACCGCCGCCGCCAAGCGAGGCCGATGCCAAGAAAAAGGCCCAGAAGATCGAGGGGTTGTCGAAGCCCATCTCATGCGGCCTCTCGTCGCCGGGCATTCCTCGCACCACGACCATACCCCTCTTCGTCACCGCAACGAAGTACATCGCGGAATTCTATAGCACACTTAGCCCCGCAGGCCGCTCCCGGCCCCGAGGCGCGGCGGCACCAGCTTGGGCCGCTTCGACTCTGCGTACACCGTACGATCCGCGCGATCTCGCAGTCCGCCTCGCGCTTCAGCGTCGCAATGTGTGGCAGCGGCTCCTGAACGGGCTGATCGAGAAGCTCACGCCATAGACGCCACTCGGCCTCGCTGGCGTATGGCCAGCTCTCAGGCGCGCGCATCGCGAGGCTCCAAATGATGAGGGAGGGGGGAACACGACGCAGCTACCCGCGAGAATTTCGCGTCAGTGCCGGCCGCCAGCCTGCCAGACCTCACCGCGCCGGCGACCGCGACGCGCCACCATCCACAGAGAAAATCTAGTGGCCGCCGATCAACCTCGGCTCTCGCCGATGATGGCGGCGAGCGGCGGCGTCCCCTTGCCCTGCGCCTCGAAGATCTGGCGCACCGTGACGCGACGGCCGCAGGCGAGCGCCGCCGCCATCATCTCGTCGAGTTGCTCCGGCGTGCCGCTCCAGTAGAGCAGCGCCGGGACGTCGCCGAAGCGATCGCGGTAGCGCTGCATGGTCTCGGTCCAGAACTCCGAGCCGCGAGCCCACCATTCGTCGCAGTTGTCCATGACCGAGTGACGCTCCGAAACCCCCGTGAGTATCCGCAGCGCCATCCGCACCGCCCGGGCATTGTCGGCGTCGCCGCTTTCGTCGAGCGCCCGTTGCAGCTTGTCGAGCGGGTTCCAGACCTTGCGCAGCGAGTTGTCGACGGCGCGGGCGCGCATGAGGAAGGGATCCCAACTGGTCTCACCTTCGGCAACGAGGATGCCCTTCGCGGGGGCGTAAGCACCTTTGATCATCGACCTGCGTGTAAGCGAGCCCTTGACGTGATGTCAAGCAGCGTTTTACCTACCCCCGATGATCGCGTCCTTCCGCAACCGAGCCCTCAGCCGCTACTGGCTCAAAAATGACCGGAGCAAAATACGCCCCGACTGGATGCCCCGCCTGTCGCAGATCCTGCAGGCGCTCGAAGCCGCGCATAAGCCGGAGGCTCTCGACCTCCCCGGCTTGAGCTTCCACCGCCTGCGCGCAGACCAGGCCGGGCGCTTCGCCGTCAGCGTCTCACGCAACTGGCGGATCACCTACGGATGGGACGGCGAGAACGCCATCGACGTCGACCTGGAGGACTACCATGGCTAAGCGCACCCTGCGTCACCCCGACATCGAGCCCATGCACCCCGGCGAACTTCTCGCCGAGATCGTCATCCCGGCGACGGGCGAGGACAAGAGCACCATTGCCGAGCGCCTCGGCGTCTCGCGGCAGACCCTGCACAGCCTCCTTACCCGCCGCCAGACCGTCACCCCCGGGCTCGCGCTCCGCCTCGGCAAACTCTTCGACAATGGCGCCGACTTCTGGCTCAACCTCCAGCGCGCCTACGACCTCTGGCACCTCGAAAAGCAGCTCCGGGACGAACTCTCAGCCATCCAACCCATCAAGGCAGCCTAGCCCATCCGTAGGTCTCGAGCGCCCGCGCCTGCTCAACCGATCGTGACTCGACGCGGAGGCGGTCGCGGAGTGGGCGGGTGTCGAGGGTGTCGTCAGCTGCCATGGCGGGCCTCGTCGTCATCCAGGTCGCGCAGCAATCAAGAGCGGCATGGAGCCTGGTCAAGCAGTCGGCATGGTCTGGGAACTGGTCATGAAGATCGACGTCTAGCCGAGGCGCCTTCAGCCATGACGCGCTGGGAAACTCACAAACAACGAGAAAACCGCCCTGCGGCAGCTGGCAAAGGGCGAGGCTTACGCTGTTTCGACGCGAATGATCCGCCGCCTGGCTGCGCTCGGCCTTGCTGACGGTAGCCCGGAAGGCCGCCTGACTTCTGCGGGGCTCGAGATCAAGGCCTACCGGCCGCTGGAAATGATCACCGCGCCCCCCGCCCCCCCGCCCCGGTCACCAGGATGACCGTAGAATGCGATCTCGGGCCAGCAGGCTCCAGGCCCCCGACGTTGAACCCCCGCCCTGAGGCCAAACGTCAGGGGCCCTATCGCAGCAGACGCATGCCGCACCCTCC
>DATFOP010000144.1:0-10864 GCA_035265505.1 Propionibacteriaceae bacterium
CCGGGAGCCGGATTGCGCCGAATGACGTAGAACTGCTGGCCCATCGTCCACAGGTTGGAGGTGAACCAGTAGATCAGCACGCCGACGGGGAAGTTGATGCCGCCCACGGCGAAGATCAGCGGGAACACGTAGAGCATGATCTTCTGCTGCTGAGCGAACGGCCCGGTCAACGCTTCCGGCGGCATGTTCTTGCGCATCAGCTGCAGCTGGGTGACGAACAAGGTCGCCGTCATGGCGACGATCAGCACCAGAGTGACGATGTGGACGCTGGTGATGCCGTTGGCAAAGCCAACCTTGAGGAAGGTGTCGGACAGGCGGGCGCCGAAGATGGTCGCACTGTTCAGCGACTCCAGCAGTTCGGGATTGACCTTCAGCCAGTGGCCACGGGGAATGTTGTGGGCAGCCCCGTCGAGCACTCGGAACAGTGCGAAAAAGATGGGCGCCTGAAGCAGCAGCGGAAGGCATGAGGCCAGCGGGTTGGCGTTATTCTCCCGGTACAGCTTCATGGTTTCCTGACCGAGCTTCTCCCGGTCATGGCCATACTTCTTCTGCAGTTCACGGACCTTGGGCTGCAGCAGCTGCATCTGCCGGGAGGACTTGATCTGCTTCACGAAGAGCGGGATCAGCGCGATCCGGATGACGACCGTCAGCATGACGATCGACAATGCCCAGTTCCATCCGGAGTCCGGGCCGAGCAGCGGGCTGAACAGCTCGTGAAAGAGCACCAGAATGCCCGAGACCACCCAGTAGAGCGGCTGCATGATGGCGCTACCGAGGCTCTTGATCGAGTCCCATAGGCCCATCGGCACCAGCATCGGGATCAGGTCAAATATCACGCAACACCTCGTTGAAGCGACGTGACGGCGGCCCGTCGCGCTTGATCACGCATCTCTTCGGCAAATTCCGGGGTGCCAGGTACCGGGTCGTACCCCCCGGGCGCCCACGGATGACAGCGCAGCAGCCTCCGCGTGGCCAGCCAGCTACCCTTGGCGGCGCCATGCACCGAAATGGCGCGCAATGCGTACGCCGAACAGCTCGGGTAGTAGCGACAGACGTTCCCGTACAGAGGGCTGATCACCAACCGGTACGCCTTCAAGAAACCAATGAGCAGCCACTTCATGTCGCGCGCCGCTCTGCCAGGCGACCTACGGCGCTCGCCCAAGCCGCGAGTAGATCTGAGCGCAACCCGGCCAGCGACGTTGCCGAGCGGGGGAGTGCGCGCACGACGACATCGGTACCTGTGGGCGTCGTCGGAATTCGGTCGGCTGCCAGATGCCGCAGCCGCCGCTTGACCCGATTCCTCACCACGGCGTTGCCGATTGCCTTCGAGACCACGACTCCCACCAGAACCCGATTGTGCGGCACGCAGTCGGCATGCAGGACCAAGGTGGGTCGGGTGACCCGGACACCTGATCGGATGGTTCGCTGGAAGTCCGCCGAGCGGGTCATCCGTGCGTTCTTGGGCAGCACCGGGGTCGTTGACCGGTTCAGGCGGAAAGCTTTTCGCGGCCCTTGCGCCGGCGGGCGGCCACAATGGCGCGGCCTGCTCGTGTCCGCATCCGAAGACGAAAACCATGCGTACGGCTACGACGCCGGTTGCTCGGCTGGAACGTGCGCTTGCTCACGGGAAAGCTCCCACAATTGGCTGGTGACGGGCTCGGTTGGCGACTGAAGGAGTCGGCCCTGGACGCTGGGGCCAGCGACCTTCTAACGGTACGGGGCCCCGCCAAACCGGTCAAACCGGAGGGCTGCCCGATGAATCCAAAAGTTTCTTCTCTTTGTCCAGACGACACGCCGAGGACTAGTTAAGAAACCCTGGCATCCCTTGCACTGCCGGGGAGACATTGCTAGCGTCACGGGTCGCCGACTACTTCTCATGCAGGCCGATTCCGATTTCCCTGGTTCCTTGCCCCAGTGCCGCGGGCCCGGTTTCGGAGGTTTCCACGGCTCATCCACACACTGTGGACAACTGTGTGGAGTGGGGTCAGCGAGAGCGACCGTCCGGTCGATGAGCAAGGAAGTTAACCCAGATCAGTGATAGAGCCCTCGCAAAGCGATACCGATCCGCTGGTCCTGGCCTGGGAGCGCGTTCGTCACGCCGCCGGACCGGAACTTCGGCGCTGGTTGGTCAGCACCCGGCCGCTCAGCCTCGACTCCAACTCGGTAGTGATCGCGGCTCCCAATGCCTTCACCCGTAATCTGCTCGAGGGGCGATTCCGGCAGCTGGTGGAGGGTCACTTAAGCGAATACTTCAACCGGCCGGTCCAGTTGCTGGTGAAGGTCGATGACACCCTGCCACCGCCGACGTACGGCCATGACGACTCAGAAGGCTACGAGTCGCTGAATGGTTCGAATCCGTCGGAGGTGCCGCCCTATCCGGAGCCTGATGCCAACAACCACCCTCGTCCGACGTCCGACATCGGCCAAGACTTCGTCCGATATGAGCTCGATCATCCTCGACCGCTGACTGATCTGCCGCGGGACGAGCGGCCGGCCCGCCGGGAGCCTGACACCCGGCTCAACCCCAAGTACACCTTCGAAACCTTCGTCATCGGAGCGTCCAACCGGTTCGCGCACGCCGCCGCCATCGCCGTCGCGGAGAACCCAGGCAAGTCGTACAACCCGCTGACGATCTACGGCGAATCCGGCCTCGGCAAAACGCATCTGCTGCACGCGCTCGGACATTACGTCCGCAACTACTTCGATCGAGTCCGGATTCGCTACGTCTCCACCGAGGAACTCACCAACGATTTCATCAACGCGATCAGCCAGAACCGCGGGGCCGACTTCCGCCGGCGCTATCGCGACGTCGACGTGTTGCTCATCGACGACATCCAGTTCTTAGAGGGCAAGGAGCAGACCCAGGAAGAGTTCTTCCACACGTTCAACACACTGCACAACGCCCAGAAGCAAATCGTGATGACGTCCGACCGCCCACCGAAGTTGCTGGAAAACTTGGAACCGCGGTTGCGCAGCCGGTTCGGCTGGGGTCTCATCACCGATGTCCAGCCGCCAGATCTGGAGACCCGGATTGCGATCCTGCGCAAGAAGGAGGCGCAGGAGCGACTGACAGCCGGGCCGGAGGTGCTGGAGTTCATCGCGAGCCGGATCCAGACCAACATTCGGGAGCTCGAGGGTGCCCTGATACGGGTGACAGCCTTCGCCAGCCTCAACCGGCAGCAGGTCGACCTGTCGCTGGCCGAGATCGTGCTCCGGGACCTCATTCCTGAGGGTGGCGACACTCAGATCACCATCGGCATGATCATGGCCCAGACTGCGGACTACTTCTCGCTCACCATCGACGATGTGTGCGGGCAGAGCCGTACGCACCAGCTGGTCACCGCGCGTCAGATCGCCATGTATCTGTGCCGCGAGATGACCGACATGTCCTTGCCCAAGATCGGCCAGCATTTCGGCGGCCGGGATCACACCACGGTCATGCACGCCGATCGCAAGATCCGAACGCTGATGGCCGAGCGGCGCAGCGTCTTCAACCAGGTCACCGAGTTGACCAACCGGATCAAACAGCAGGCTTCGCAGCGGTAATCAGCGAAGCAAAGCGCCGCTATCTATTCGCCCTCGTTACGGCATGCCCACAACTGGGGACAAGACTGTGTACAACGGTGGATGGTTCGCCCGGTGACTGGGGACCTGCTCTGCGTGCGCTGCAACGCCTCTCAGGTCGTCCGCAGATCCTCCCCGTGTAGTTTTCCTGCTATTCACAGCCCCTGCACCCGACCGAGCGGCCGCGGCTAGGGCGTACGGACCTCATCCACAGCTTCCACAGCAGCTACGACTACGACGAGAAGATTTCTAGCTCTCTTGAGGTCTAAGTCTCTCCTCCTGATCCACTGTGCACAGCGGCCCCACCCGCCATAATGCAAAGGTGGGCTTCCTGCGGAAACTGTTCGGTCGATCCGACGAGTCGGACGATTCCGGCGAGGACGCGCCCATCGCCCTGAACCTCGACATGCGCCTTGCGCAACTGGAGCGGCTCGAACGCGCGCTTGACGCACTTGCCCGTGAGATGCGTGCCTGTCACACCATCGACGACCCGGGCTGGCGCAGCCGAGTCAACGAGTACGGCCGGCTCGCCGGGGAAGCCATGGCGCTCCGTAAGGGCACGCCGACCCGCGAGGGCGTGCTGGACTTGGTCTTCGAAGTACGCCCGGTCTTCACCGGACCGATTCCAGACGGGATGGCGGGGCTGGGACCGCTCCAAGATGAGGTCATGGCCGCCGCCAATGAGCTGCGCGAACTGCTGCCTGGAGAACGGGGATAGAACGCTGTCACGGCGGCCTCGACAGTGAGAGGCAGGTCGATATGATCGTCGGGCGCAGCGATGACCCAGTGGTGATGCGTCGCGTCCAGCCGCCGAAGGAGGCAGTGTGAAGATCCGGCTCGAGCGCGATGTGCTCGCCGAGGCCGTGCAATGGGCCGCTCGCAGCCTGCCGGTGCGTCCCAGCGTGCCGATCCTCGCCGGACTCCTGGTTCGGGCCGATGCCGAAAATGTCACTTTTTCCAGCTTCGACTACGAAACCTCCGCTCGGATCTCGGTGCCAGCCATGGTCGCCGACGAGGGAGAAGCGTTGATCTCTGGCCGACTGCTCGCCGACATCTCGCGCAGCCTGCCGGGCAAGCCGGTCGACATCAGCGCCGACGACAGCCGGATGGAACTGATCTGCGGAAGCGCCCGCTTCACCTTGCAGACCCTGCCGGTCAGTGACTATCCCAAGCTGCCGTCGCTGCCGGAGGAGACCGGCACCGTACGCAGCGACGCGTTCGCCGCGGCAGTCGCCCAAGTCGTGGTCGCGGCTGGCCGGGACGAATTACTGCCGGTCTTCACCGGCGTAAGGGTGGAGATTGAGGGCGACCTGATCTCGCTGCTAGCCACCGACCGCTACCGGATGGCGCTGAAAGAGCTGTCCTGGAATCCGGGGTCAACTCAGGTGTCGGCGACCGCTCTAGTGCCGGCTCGAGTGTTGTCGGAGACCGCGAAATCGATGACCACTGGCGAGGAAATCACATTGAGCCTCGGCAGTGGCGGTGCCGGCGAGGGAATCATCGGCTTCGCCGGTCATGGGGCCGCTGGTCAGCGGGAGACGACCACCCGGTTGCTGGACGGCGAGTTCCCCAAGGTCCGCCACATCATGAACACCGCCGCCTCGATGAACGTACGGGTCAACACCGCCGACGTGATCGCGGCCGCAAAGCGGGTGGCGCTGGTAGCGGAGCGCAACACGTCCCTGCGGATGCTGATCGGCGACGGCATGATCACCTTGGAGGCAGCGACCGGTGACCAGGCGCAGGCGTCGGAGGCCATCGAGGCGACCATCGCCCAGGTCTCCGCCGGTGATCCACCGGTGGTCGCGGCCGGCTTCAACCCGACATACCTGCTCGACGCCCTCAATGCCTTTGACACTGCGTACGTGAACTTCGCTTTCACCGCCCCCAGCAAGCCCTGCCAGCTGACCGGCCTGGCCGAACTGGACGGCGAACCGGGTACCGATTACCGGCACGTGATCATGCTTATGAGGTTGCCGTCGTAACCCAACCCTGAGCTCGTCGAAGGGCCAATGCCTATCCGCCTGAGGTCGCGCTCTGTTATGTTTTTGACGCTCTCGCGACGAAGGGATGTGCCATGCAGCTGGGAATGATCGGGCTGGGCCGAATGGGCGCGAACATCGTTCGCCGGCTGATGCGCAACGGGCATGAATGCGTCGTCTTCGATGTCAACCGGGACTTCGTGGCTGCGCTAGAGGCTGAAGGCGCGAGGGGCACGATCACCATGGAGGAGTTCGTCGACCAGCTCACCAAGCCCCGCGTCTGCTGGGTGATGATCCCGGCCGGCATCACCGGCAAGATCGTCGAGCAGCTGGCCGACATCCTCGACGACGGCGACATCATCATCGACGGTGGCAACTCCAACTATCGCGATGACGTTCGCCGGGCCGCGAAGCTGCGGGAACAAGGCATCCACTATGTCGATATCGGCACCAGCGGTGGGGTCTTCGGGCTCGAACGCGGCTACTGCCTCATGGTCGGTGGCGATGACAGCGCGATCCAGACCATCGACCCGATCCTCAAGACCATCGCGCCAGGGACCGGCGAGGTCGCCCGAACGCCTGGTCGTGAAGGCGATCTTGCGCCCGAGGAGCAGGGTTATCTGCACTGCGGCCCTTCGGGTGCCGGCCACTTCGTGAAGATGGTCCATAACGGCATCGAGTACGGCATCATGGCCGCCTTCGCGGAGGGCCTCAACATCTTGCACAACGCCGACGCCGGCATCACGGCCACCGAGCACTCGGCCGAGGTGGCGCCGCTGGAGGAGCCGCAGTACTACCAGTTCGATATTGACGCCGGCAAGGTCTCCGAACTGTGGCGCCGGGGCTCGGTGATCTCCTCGTGGCTTCTCGACCTGACCGCCGCGGCCCTGTACGCCAACCCGACGCTGGAAGGGCTCGCCGGCCGCGTGTCCGACTCGGGTGAGGGCCGCTGGACGGTCAAGGCGGCGGTGGACATCGGCGTACCGGCACCAGTCCTGTCCGCATCGCTTTTCGAGCGCTTCGCGTCCCGGGGCGAGGACCACTTCGCCAACCAGGTGCTCTCGGCCATGCGGCAACAGTTCGGCGGCCACGCCGAGCTGCCGGCGGGCCAAGAGCTGGAGGCCGGCGGCGAGAAGGCCGATCGGGTTGAGTCCACCACCGTCGAACGCTGACCTTCGGCGCCACACGGCACACAACACCCGCACCGACCGACCTCCGTCCCTCCCATGTTCGTTGACTACGTGCAGTTGGTCGACTTTCGGTCATACGAGGCAGTCGACGTTGCACTCGGCGCGGGCGTGCGCATCTTTCTGGGGGCCAACGGGCAGGGCAAGACCAACCTGGTCGAAGCCATCGAATACCTCTCCACGCTGTCGTCACACCGAGTCTCCTCAGACCAGCCCCTGGTTCGGGTGGGGGCGGAACGGGCAGTCGTTCGCGCCCGGGTGCAGGCGGGCCTGGGTGACCCGCGGCAGCTGCAGCTTGAGCTGGAGATCACACCCGGCAAGGCCAACCGTGCCCAGCTGAACCGATCGCCACTACGGCGCGCTCGGGAGCTGGTCGGCGTGTTGCGTACGGTCGTGTTCGCCCCGGACGACCTGGCCATCGTGAAGGGCGATCCGAGCGAGCGCCGCCGCTTTCTCGACGATCTTGTCGTCAGCCGCTGGCCCAGGCTGGCGGGCGTCCGCGCCGACTACGAACGGGCCCTGCGCCAGCGCAACACCTTGCTCAAGTCGCTCGGCGGACGGATTCGTGGTCCAAGCGCTTCCCACGAGGTGGAATCAACTCTGCACGTCTGGGACACCCACCTCGCCGACGCGGGAGGTGATCTGCTGCAGGCGCGGCTCACCACGCTGGCCGATCTCGCACCGCATGTGCACAAGGCTTACGCCGAGATTGCCCCGACCAACAACGACGCGACCGCCGAATACAAGGCCTCGATCGACGTCAGCGCGCTCACCTTGGGCCATAGCCCGGACCGAGCCGCCTTGGCAGAGGCGATGCGGCATGCCATGGCCGCCCTGCGGTCGGAAGAGATCGCCCGCGGACTGTCGTTGGTGGGCCCACATCGCGACGACATCACCCTGACCCTCGGCATGCTTGCCGCCAGGGGCTATGCCAGCCATGGCGAATCTTGGTCATTTGCGCTGGCCCTCAAGCTGGGCAGTTTCTCCCTGCTCCGAGCCGACGGCATAGAGCCGGTATTGGTGCTCGATGATGTCTTCGCCGAACTCGACTCGGCGCGGCGTGAGCGGCTCGCCGCCGCGGTCAGCGTCGCGGAGCAGGTGCTGGTCACCGCTGCGGTCAGCGCGGATGTGCCCGAGGTATTGCGGGGTCGGCGCTACTTGGTATCGGGTGGTCAGGTGACCCCCGATGACTGAGCCCCCGCAACCTCCGGCGCACAATGACACCGGTCTCGACCTCGCTCGCAAGATTGCCCAGTCAGTCGGTGCCCAATCCCGGCGTCGGCGGCGCCGGGACAACCGTCGCGAGCCAATCGTTCCCCAGTCCTCCGGCACTCACCCGGACGATCGAGACCCGAAGCTGCTCTCCGAGGCAGTGGACCAGCTGATCGAAGCCAAGGGCTGGGCTACCGACCTCAACGTGCACACACTGCTGGCGCGCTGGTCGAGCCTGGTCGGCGGAGTGAACGCGGCACATTCCCATCCCGAGTCCTACGCCGACACCGTGCTGACCGTGCGAGCAGAATCGACCGTCTGGGCCACCTCGATGCGCTCCATCGCCCCGCAGCTGGTTGCGCGTCTCAATGACCAGCTGGGGCAGGGCACCGTCAGCCGCGTCAAAGTGCTCGGTCCCGAAGGTCCGTCGTGGAAAAAGGGACGGCGCTCAGTCCGCGACGGCCGGGGGCCCCGGGACACGTACGGCTGACCAGCAGAGCGGGGTGCGTACGGGGAGTACCGGGAGCACCCGCGGTGCGTCCAAGGGGCTGCAAAGTGCCGTCTGATCGCAGATTTGTGCGTCCGCACCAGCCCCGCGAAGCAGATTTGAGGCGTCGCCGCGCTAGAATGGCCTTGTCTTAACACAGGCTGCAGGATGGGCCCTCAGCCCAGCCGTCCAGCCGATGCGCAAATCATCGCGCCGCCTACCTCGCATCGTCGCATCTGATCGTTGCGACGAAAGAGGTCTGGGCGGCGCACGTGTGACAGGAGCCCGACCCGGTGCCGGAGGAAACCCCCGACGAGTCCGCCAACCCCAACTCCACGTTCGCCAACGATGCCTCTCCGGATGGCTTTGCCCCCCTCGATACCGCCTCACTCGACGCCGTCCCGTTAGATCCGGAGCTGCTTCAGCCCGACGAGGTCGAGCACATTCTGGTCGAACGCTCGGAGGCGCCCAGCCGGCCCGGGGAGTACGACTCGGAGTCAATCACCGTTCTGGAAGGCTTGGAGGCGGTCCGCAAGCGGCCAGGCATGTACATCGGGTCCACCGGTGAGCGGGGACTGCACCATCTCGTCTCTGAGGTGGTCGACAACGCGGTTGACGAGGCGCTGGCCGGATATTGCGACACGATCCACATCGAGCTGCTGCCCGAGGGTGGTGTTCGGGTGACCGACAACGGCCGGGGAATCCCGGTTCGGGAGCACCCGACCGAGAAGATGTCCGCACTCACCGTCGCCTTGACCATGCTGCACGCCGGCGGGAAGTTCGGCTCCGGTGGATACAAGGTGTCTGGCGGGCTGCACGGGGTAGGGGTCTCGGTCGTCAACGCGCTATCCAGCCGGCTCAGCGTCGAGGTGAAACGCGACGGCTACCGCTGGACTCAGGACTTCACCCTCGGCGAGCCGAGCGGGCCGTTGCAGCGACATGAGCAGACCGATGAGACAGGGACCACGGTCACCTTCTACGCCAGCTCTGACATCTTCGAGACCACCGCCTACTCGTACGAGAAGCTGGCCACGCGATTCCGCGAAATGGCCTTCTTGAACAAGGGGCTCAGCCTGACCATCACCGATGAGCGACCGGACCGCACCGACGACGCGGAGAACCCCTACACCGACACCTTCCGCTACGACGACGGCCTGATCGACTACGTGAAGTACCTGACGGGGTCCAAGGATCCGGTCCATTCTTCGGTGATCGCCGTCGAGGCGGAGAAGGCTTCCGGGCTCAGCGTCGAGGTGGCAATGCAGTGGAACACCTCCTACAACGAGTCGGTCCACACCTTCGCCAACACGATCAACACCCACGAGGGCGGGACTCACGAGGAGGGTTTCCGGGGTGCGTTGACCAACACCGCCAACAAATGGGGTGAGAACTGGGGGATGATCAAGAAGCCCGAGGATCGGCTGTCCGGTGACGACATCCGTGAGGGTCTGACGGCGATCATTTCGGTCAAGCTGGCCGAGCCCCAGTTCGAGGGCCAGACCAAGACAAAGCTCGGCAACACAGAGGCGCGCTCGTTCGTGCAGCAGGTGGTCAACGCCAAGCTGGGGGACTGGTTCGAGCAGAATCCCGGCGAGGGCAAGGCGATCATCCGCAAGGGTCAGGCCGCGGCCATCGCCCGGCTGGCGGCCCGCAAAGCTCGCGACGCCGCCCGTGACCGCAAGGGGTTGCTCGGTCGAAGTGGGCTGCCCGGCAAGCTGTCGGACTGCCAGTCGACCAACCCGGAGGAGTGCGAGGTCTTCGTGGTCGAGGGCGACTCAGCCGGCGGATCTGCTAAGGGCGGCCGCGATCCCCGGATCCAGGCGATTCTGCCTATCCGGGGGAAGATCCTCAATGTCGAAAAGGCGCGCATCGACCGGATCCTGCAGAACCAGGAGGTGCAGGCCATCATCAGCGCCCTGGGGACGGGGGTGCACGACGACTTCGACATCGACAAGCTGCGCTATCACAAGATCATCATGATGGCCGATGCGGACGTGGACGGCGCCCACATCCGGACGCTGCTGCTGACCTTGATGTTCCGCTTCATGCGGCCGCTCATCGAGGCTGGACACGTGTTCCTGGCTCAGCCACCGTTGTTCAAGATCAACTGGGCGGGTGCTCCGGCCGAACTGGCGTACACCGACGCCGAGCGGGACGCACTGCTGCGGCTCGGGAGCGAGGAGGGCAAGCGGTTGCCCAAGGAGAACGCGATCCAGCGCTACAAGGGCCTGGGTGAGATGAATCCCGATCAGCTGTGGGATACCACGATGGATCCTGACAACCGGATTCTGCTGCAGGTGACATTGGACGATGCGGCGCAGGCTGACGAGATGTTCTCGATCTTGATGGGGGAGGACGTCGAGCAGCGTCGCGTCTTCATCCAACGGAACGCGAAGGATGTGCGCTTCCTTGACATCTGACGCGCCGGAGAT
>DATFOP010000145.1:0-14940 GCA_035265505.1 Propionibacteriaceae bacterium
ATCGAGATTCCCGAGCTATCGGTCGTCCATAGCTTCGCTGCACCGGAGGCCGTCGCCCCGTTCTCGGTCGGGAAGGTCGAGCCCTGGAGCGCGGAGTCGCCCCGGCTGTATGCGGCGGTCGTTCGCTCGGCCGCGGAGGCCCTGGCGCTCCGCGTGGGTTTCCGGACGGTCAGGATCAGCGGCGACATCCTGACTGTCAACGGCGCACAGGTGATCTTCCGCGGCATGAACCGGCACGAGACCAACCCGCTGGTGGGCCGGGTGTTCGACGAAGATTTTGCGCGAGCCGACTTGATCACCATGAAGCGGGCGGGCGTGAACGCTATTCGAACCAGCCATTACCCGCCGCACCCCAGGGTTCTGGAGCTGACGGACGAGTTGGGTTTCTGGGTGATCGACGAGTGCGATCTCGAAACGCATGGTTTCGTGGTCGGAGGCTGGCGTGGCAATCCGAGCGCGGACCCGCGCTGGCAAGAGGCCTACCTCGATCGGATGCAGCGAACTGTCGAGCGCGACAAAAACTCAGCCTCGGTGATCATGTGGTCGCTGGGCAACGAGTCCGGGACCGGAGCCAACCTCGCCACGATGTCGGACTGGGTCCACCAGCGCGATCCTGGCCGTCCGGTGCACTACGAAGGCGACGCGGTCGCTGCCTACACCGATGTCTATTCCCGGATGTATCCCAACCTCGTCGAGACTCAGGCCATCGGCGGCCCGACGGGCCACATCACCGGCTGCGGCCCGGCGGAGGCCGCCCGGGTGCGCAGCAAGCCCTTCCTCCTGTGCGAGTTTGCTCACGCGATGGGCAACGGTCCCGGCGTGATGAGCGAGTACGACGAGCTCGTGGAGCGCAATCCCCGGCTGCACGGCGGCTTCATCTGGGAGTGGCGTGATCATGGTCTGCTGGCCCAGACCGACGAAGGGATCGAGTACTACGCCTACGGCGGGGACTTCGGCGAGGTCGTGCACGACGGCAACTTCGTCATGGACGGGATGGTCTTGCCGGATGGCACTCCGATGCCGAGCCTGGCGGAGTTCGCCGTGGTCAACGCGCCCCTTGTGTTCGGCTTCGACGGAACGGCACTAGAGGTTCGTAATCGCTATCACACGCTGTCCACCGATCACCTCCGATTCGTCGCGCTCACCGAGGTGGACGGCCTCAGGCGGACCGAAGTCGAGCTGAGCGTCCCCACGGTAATGGCGGGCGGTCGTACCACGGTGCCTTTACCAGCCGAGACCCTGATCGCCGCCAGCAGTGGCGAGACGTGGCTGACCGTACGGGCCGAGCTTGCCGAGGACGCCCCATGGGCACCCGCTGCGCATGTGGTGGCCTGGCGGCAGTTCGAGCTGACGCCACGGCCAGTTGCCCAACAAGCTCAGACCAGGTACGGAAGACCGCGCGACGAGCCTGTCGAAGGGCCACGCGCTGAGCTGGCCGAAGGCGCGCTGACGCTGGGGCCGGCGACATTCGATCCGACGACAGGGCGCCTCCAGCGGCTTTTCGACCTTGAGATCGACGGACCACGGCTGGAGCTCTGGCGGGCGCCCACCGACAACGACCGTAGCTCGGCGCGGGGATCCTTCGAGCTGGGGCGCCCTGAAGACACTGGCGGGGAGGGCGCGCCTGGGCCATCATCGGCCAACCGTTGGCGAACACGTGGTCTCGACCGGCTGACCCACCGGCACGTCGGCCTGGAGCACGGCCATGATCGAGTGCTCGTCCGGACTCGGTCGGGAGCCGCGGCGAGTCCGCAGCTGGTCGACGTCAGCTATCGATGGCAGCTCGACGGCAACGAGGTGCGCTTGGACGTCGACATCACACCGTCGGACAACTGGGACTGCACCTGGCCACGGGTCGGGATCCGACTCGACCTACCGCCTGATCTGACTTCGGCTCGCTGGTTCGGCACCGGACCGGCCGAGTCCTACCCGGATTCCCGAAGAGCAGCGCGGGTCGGCCGGTTCGAGGCTGGCATCGACGAATTGAACGTCCGCTACTCCCGGCCGCAGGAAACCGGCCACCGCGCCGACTTGCGGACGCTCGAGATCTCCGACGGCTCCGGCGTACGGCTGAACCTGGCCACCGTGGCCAATGCCGCTGGTCATCGGCCTGGCTTCACCCTCACCCGCCACACACCGCAGCAGGTGGACTCAGCGCGACACCCACATGAGCTGGGGCCAAGCGAGCGGACGTTCCTTTTCATTGACGACGCCGTCCATGGCCTTGGCTCCCGGGCGTGCGGCATCGACGTGCTGCCCCAGCACGCGCTCTGGCCTAGCCCGCGTCGATTCGCGCTGGTGTTTTCGCCGACCCGAACGTCAGCCGGCGTCGTAGAAGGCGGCGTTCAGGTAGGCGTCGAGCGCCTTCTCCGAAACCCGGAAGCTGCGATTGAAACGGACGGCTTCCAGCTGGCCGGAGTGGATCAGCCGGTAGACCGACATCTTTGACACGCGCAGCGTCGAGGCGACCTCGGCTACGGTGAGAAAGGCGCCACCGGTCGCCGCACTGCCGAACGGAGTCACGCCCCCGCGCTCAGACTCACTCACAATGTCCACTCGTTTCTGGTACAAGTCATCGCCGGCTGTCGGCAACAACATGCAGGTACTGAAGTGAGAGTAGTGGCAATCGATGCCTCAGGTACAGCAGATGCAGCTTTTTTGGTGGCCGACACGCCGGGAACGGTGATTGACGGGTGGGCCAGCGCTAGGGGTCGGGGTCGAGACCGAGTTCGGGAAAGACCGCCCGCCGAGTCGCCAGAATCGCCTGGTCGAGGCGGCTCTCGGGCGAGAATCCCTGCTCGAACGCTACATAGGACGCGTCGACGCCATCGCTCATGGTCAAGAGTCCGCGCTCGCCGACCTCGTCCCGCCACGCTCGCGGAATCTCCGTCTTCGGTGGGATCGGCTCTCCACTGACGATCGCGAGCAGATGAGTCCAGGCGCGAGGCACCACGTTGAGTACGGAGTATCCCCCGCCACCGGTGGACAGCCAGCGTCGTTCGCAGAACCGGTCCGCCAGATCGGCTACCGCGAGGTACGACGCCCGCTGACCATCCAGGCTCAGATTGAGATCTGCCAGCGGATCTCGCCGATGGGAGTCGCAGCCGTGCTGGGTCACCAGGATGCTGGGCCGGTGCTCTGCCACCACCTGCGGCACGATCGCATGGAAGGCGCGCAGCCAGCCCGCGTCAGTCGTACCGGAGGGCAGCGCGACATTGACCGCAGTGCCGCGCGCGTGCGGGCCGCCACTCTCGTTCGGGAACCCGGTTCCCGGAAACAGGCGGGCCGGCGTTTCATGAAGGCTGACGGTGAGCACGCGCGGGTCGTCGTAGAAGATGGCCTGTACGCCATCTCCGTGATGCACGTCCACGTCCACGTAGGCGATCCGCTCGCAGCCGGCATCCAGCAGCCACCGGATGGCGATTGCCAGGTCGTTGTAGATACAGAAACCGCTGGCGTGATCGGGCATCGCGTGATGCAACCCGCCACTGATGTTGCAGGCTCGGTCGACCTCGCCGCTCCAGACTCCCCGGGCGCCCTCGACAGTCGCCATGGCGACCCGTCCGGCAATCTCGTGCATGCCCGGGAAGGCGGGATTGTCCGACGTGCCCAGACCGTACGCGGCGTTCGGCTCGCCCCGGCGGACTGCGTCGATGTATTCGGCGGTGTGGACCGTGCGCAGCAGGTCGATGTCGATCTCCGGCGGCGGGACGACCTCGAGTCGATCCAACACGCCGAGCTGGCGCGCCAGCGAGATGGTGTTGCTGACCCGGCCCGGGGCCATCGGATGATCTTTGCCGAAGTCGTACCGAGTGAGGTCGTCCGACAGGACCACCCGACCGCTCACAGGCGCCCGCCCACGCCGTTTTCCCGCGCCGCCCTGGCGAGGTCGCGGCTGCGGTCGCGAGCGGATTCCATCGCGGTGATGAAAGCGGCGCGAACCTTGTGCTCTTCGAGTTGCCGAATGGCCGCGGCCGTGGTGCCGCCCGGTGACGTGACGCGCTCCCGCAGCACCGTGGGATGCTCACCAGTCTCGCGGAGCAGCTTGGCCGAGCCCAGCATGGTTTGGACGACGAGTTCGGTGGCGGTATCACGAGGCAGGCCCAGGTGGACCCCGGCTTCGATCATGGCTTCGACGACGAAGAACAGGTAGGCCGGGCCCGAGCCGGAGATCGCCGTGACCGCATCCTGGTAACGCTCCGGCACCGTGATGACCCGGCCGGTGGCCGATAGGATTTCGGAGACGCGCGCCAGATGCTCTTCGTCGCTGTGCGCGCCCGGGGAGATCGCGGCCATCCCTTCGTCGACCTGGGCGGGCGTGTTCGGCATCACCCGCACCACCGGAGTTCCCTGCGGCAGGCGCTCCTCGATGGACGCAGTATCCACCCCGGCCGCCAGGGAGACGATCAAGGTGGACGGCTGGACGACCGGCGCGATCTCGGTCAGCAGATCACGCATGTCCTGAGGCTTGACGACCAAGATCACGGTGTCGGCCTTGGCGGCCGCCTCCGCGTTGGTCATCATAGTGATGTCGTACTTGGACTCGAGTTCGGCCTGTCGCTCCGGGCGCCGGTCAGTAGCGATGATGCGGTCCGAGGTCCACCCCGCGCGCAACAGTCCGGAGAGCACGGTCTCCCCCATCACTCCGGCGCCGAGGATGGCCAGCAGATTGTGCTCGGCCACGGCTCAGACCCGCCCGCCGTGGCCGCTGCTCACCAGCTGCCCGGCCACGAGCTCGGCGATCTGCACCGCATTGAGCGCCGCGCCCTTCCGCAGGTTGTCGTTGGAGATGAACAGCACCAGCCCCCTGCCCTCCGGAGCGGACTGGTCGGCACGAATCCGTCCCACGAAGCTCGGGTCCCGGCCGGCAGCATCCAGTGGTGTCGGCACGTCCATCAACGCCACTCCCGGCGCGGTAGCCAGCAGCTCGGTGGCCTGCTCCGCACTCAACTCGTCGGCGAACTCCGCGTGCACGGCGAGCGAGTGACCGGTGAAGACGGGCACCCGTACGCATGTACCGGCCACCAAGAGATCGGGAATGTGCAGAATCTTCCGCGACTCGTTGCGGAGCTTCTGCTCCTCATCGGTTTCGCCAGAACCGTCATCCACGATCGAACCGGCCAGCGGCAACACGTTGTAGGCGATCGGCTTCGCGTACTTCTGCGGCGCAGGCAGGGTCACCGCCCGGCCATCGTGGGTCAGTCCGGCCGCGGAATCGACCACGGCCCTCACCTGCGTGTCGAGCTCGGCCACGCCCGCACCACCAGAGCCGGAGACCGCTTGGTAGGTGGCCACCTGAAGCCGTACCAGGTGCGCCGCCCGGTGCAGCGGCGCGAGCACCGGCATCGCGGCCATCGTCGTGCAATTGGGATTGGCGATGATCCCTTTAGGCGGACGGAGCGCGTCGTCGGGGTTCACCTCTGCGACGACCAGAGGAACGTCTGGATCCATCCGCCACGCCGAGGAGTTGTCCACGACGAGCGCACCGGCGGCCGCGACCTGGGGCGCGGTCGCCAGCGACGCGGCCTTGCCGTTGGAGAACAGGGCCAGGTCGAGCCCGTCGAAGTCTGCACCCTCGGTGTCTTCGACGAGAATGTCGGTTCCCCGCCAGGGCAGGGTCGTGCCGGCCGAGCGGGTAGAGGCGAAGTAGCGGATGTCGGTGACCGGGAAGTCCCGCTGGTCGAGCAGAGTGCGCATCACCGAGCCGACTTGTCCGGTGGCTCCGAAAACTCCGATCCGCATGTGGCCAGCCTAAATCCTCGCTCGCGTGGAGCCTGGCTCGTTACCGATGCGTGGATGATAGGCGCCGTGGATGAGGTCCCGGCCGGCTTACCAATCGACCGGCGGCGAGCGGCCTGGGAGATCCTGCTTCTGCTGGGCGTATCGCTCGGCCAGTCGGCGGTCTACTCGCTGCTGCGGATCGTCGAACGTCTCACCCGAAACGTGCCGCTCTCTCAGCAGACCTCGACGCTGAATGCGTCGGTGACCCCGGACCGACCATGGTTGGATCTCGCCTACCAACTCATCGGCATCGCGTTCGCGCTGGTTCCGGCGTTGTTGGCGCTCTACTTGCTGCAGTTGAGTGATCCGCCTGCCGGCGAGCAGATCGGTTTTGATCTTCGGCGGCCTGGCTTCGACGTCAGTCGCGGGTTGCTTCTTGCGGTGGCGATCGCCCTTCCTGGCTTGGGACTGTATGTCGGCGCCCGTGAGTTGGGCTGGAACACACAGGTGCAGGCCTCCGGATTGGGTGAGAACTGGTGGACCATCCCGGTGTTGATCTTGTCCGCCGCCCAGAACGCCGTGGTCGAGGAGGTGATCATGATCGGCTTTCTGTTCAACCGGTTCGCTCAGCTTGGGTGGCGCGTCCCGGTTGTGATTGCCGCCAGCGCTGCGGTGCGTGGGGTCTACCACTTGTATCAGGGCTTCGGCGGTCTCCTGGGGAACCTCGTCATGGGCGTGGTCTTCGGACTGATCTACCTCCGATGGAAGCGGGTCGGCCCCCTGGTCGTCGCGCATACGGTGCTCGATATCGCCGCCTTCGTCGGCTACGCCCTGCTAGCCCCCCGCCTCTCCTGGCTCTGAGCTGTGAGACCTCAGCCGCCTGAGGTGACTTTGAGCCCCGTCGGTACTCCTCGAGCCCGTTCCTCAGGGCTCGAGGAAGTCCTGCGAGGCGCGAAGTCGCAATGGAAAGGCCCCCGTGACGAGGAGTCAGGACCGAGAGTCAGTCCTTGCTAATCAGGGAGCGGGCGAAGAAGGCGAGGTTGGCGGGGCGCTCGGCGAGGCGGCGGACCAGATAGCCGTACCAATCCGTGCCGTACGGCAGGTAGACCCGGACCCGGTGGCCGAGGTGTGCCAGCCGCTGCTGCTCGGTGGGGCGGATGCCGTACAGCATCTGGAATTCGTATGAGTCAAGCCCTCGACCACGATCAGCCGCCAGCCACCGGCCGATCTCGATCAACCGAGGATCGTGCGTCGCCAACATCGGATAGCCCTCGCCGGCCATCAAGATCTTCAGGCACCGGACATAGGACCGGTCGATCTCGTGACGATCCTGGAAGGCGACACTCGCCGGCTCGGCGTAGGCGCCCTTGCACAACCTCACCCGGGAGCCGGCATACGCAAGATCGCGACAATCCCCCTCGGTGCGGTACAGATAGGCCTGCAGCACGGCGCCGGTGTCCGGACAGTCCTTGCGCAGCTCGGACAGGGTTTCAAGGGTGGAGTCCGTGGTGGTGTGGTCCTCCATGTCCACGGTCACCGACGTACCAGCGGTCCGGGCTGCATCACAGACCAGTTGGGCGTTTCCCAGAGCGATCTTGTCTCCGTTGACCAGCGACTGGCCGAGCGCGGACAACTTGACCGAGACTTCGGTCGCGGCCGTCAAGCCGGCCTTTTCGAGTCGCTCGAGCAGATCTACATAGGCGAAGACGATCGCGTCAGCCTGCTCGGTGGTCGTCGTGTCCTCACCAAGATGATCAATGCTGACCAGGAGTCTGGCATCGATCAGATGCCGGGTCGCCCCCACTGCATCGTCTGCCGTCTCGCCTGGCACGAACCGCCGCACAACCTCACGAGCGATCGGAGCCCTGGTCGTGACCTTCTTGATCGTTTGGCTGCGGGCGACACGAAGCAGCACCTGACGCAGCATCTACAGCACGCTCGCCACGCCGCCCGCGTCGACCGCGTACGCCGTGTGCGCGGGAGCCGCGAGATGCAACCGGGTGAAGGCCAAGGACTCCGCCAGATCGGCTTCGCGGGAGGCTCGGGTGTCATTCTTTCGGGAGTTGATCTCCACCACGATGTGCCCATCGAACCGCTGCTCGGCCAGGTAGTTCAGCAGCAGGCCGGCATGCTGGTCGCCCCGACCGGGCACCAGATGCTCATCCTTGACCGATCCGTTCCCGTCGGTCAGGTGAACGTGCCGCAACCGCTCGCCACCCCACGCTTGGGCCAGCGCCAGGGACTGCTGATTCGAGGTCGACGCATGCGACACGTCGAGCGTCAGATCGGCATAGTCCCAATCGGTGGGATCCCAGCCGGGCAGGTAAGCCATCAGCTCCCCGTACGGCGTGCGCCAGGGATACATGTTCTCGACGCAGAACGTCACACCGGTGCTCTCGTTGAGCCGACGTATTCCGTCGACGAACCCCCGGGCATAGTCGCGCTGCCAGCGAAAGGGTGGATGCACCACCACGATGTTCGCGTCCAGCCGTCGAGCAGCCTCCGCTGAGCGCTCCAGCTTTTCCCACGGATCGGTTCCCCACACCCGCTGAGTGATCAACAAGCACGGCGAATGAATCGACAGCACCGGGACACTGTGGTAGTCGCGTAGCTTCTCCACCGCGTCGATGTCGGCCGCCACAGGGTCGATCCCGACCATCAGCTCGACGCCGTCGTACCCCAGCCGACGAGCCAGCTCGAACGCGCTGGAGGTGCTTTCCGGATAGACCGACGACGTGGATAACCCCACCTTGGCCGGTGGCACGAAGACCGGCTGTGCAGCGGCCGGCTGCCCCTCAGCAGGCGCGTCCTGGTGTGGAGTCGGCACCCCCTCAGCGTAGCGGGGCGGCTCTGCTGGATCGCCCGCCGACTGCCCCCAGGCCGGTAGGCCGCCGGGCGTAGGCTCCTGCCCGTGCCCGAAGTCCGGTTGCCCTTTCCCCGGGCCTTCGTGGAGTTCGTCGATCCGGCCGATCCTGATCAAGTCTTCCGCTGTGACCTCACCTGGCTGACCTCACACTGGACCTGCATCTTCGGCCGCGGCTGTGCGGGTATCTACGCCGATCGCCCGGACGACGGATGCTGCACGTTGGGCGCGCATTTCGCCGATGAGGCCGATGAGAAGCGAGTACGCAGGGCCGCCCGGCAACTCACCGGAGAGTTATGGCAGTACAAGGATGAGGCGACCGCCCAAGGCTGGGTGGAGACGGAGGCGGCGGAGACCGTACGGGACGGCGAGCCACCCGGCCGCAAGACCCGCGTGGTGGACGGCGCCTGCATCTTCCTCAACCGCCCGGGCTTCCCGGCTGGCGCTGGCTGCGCGTTGCACTTGCTGGCGCTTCGGCAGGGACGCCACTACGTCGAGACCAAGCCGGATGTCTGTTGGCAGCTGCCGATCCGCCGCCAGTTCCGTTCGGTGACCCGTTCCGACGAGACCACCTACACCGAAGTCACCATCGGTGAATACACCCGGGAGGCCTGGGGACCTGGCGGGCACGACCTCGACTGGTACTGCACCGCCAATACCGAGGCCCACCATGGCCGGATTCCCGTCTACCGCAGCAATCGCGTCGAGCTGGTGACGCTGATGGGCAAGCGCGCATACGCGATCTTGGCTCGGATGTGCGCGGAGTTCGAGGCCCGGCCCGGCGCGTTGATGCGACATCCCGCCGATCCCACGTCCCCCTGAACGTGGGATCGTCTTCGCCGACCCCATCGCACGCCGTCCAGTCCCGTCGGGCCAGAATGAGCCCATGCGTTTGGACCACCTGTCATTCGCGGCTGGGCCTGAAGGCTTAGCCGAGACGACCAGGCGGCTCGGCGCTCACCTTGGTGCCACGTTTCTCGACGGCGGCTTCCATCCCCGCTTCGGCACTCGCAATTCGATCCTGCCGCTGACCGATGGGCATTACCTCGAGGTGGTCGAGGTCCTTGATCACCCGGCGGCCGACAAGGCCCCGTTCGGGCAGGCCGTACGGGCGCGGTCCGAAGCCGGTGGCGGTTGGCTGGGTTGGGTGGTCGCTGTCGATGATCTTCGTCCGATCGAGCGGCGGATCGGACGCCCGCCGGTCGACGGCCATCGTCATCTGCCCGACGGCACGACCCTGGAATGGCAGCAGCTCGGTGTCAAGGATCTGCAGGTGGACCCGCAGCTGCCGTTCTTCGTGCGGTGGCTCAGCGACCCGGCGACCCACCCGTCGGCGAATGGACATCAGATCGAACTGTTGAAGATCGTGCTGGCTGGCGATCCACGCCGGATCAATGACTGGCTCGGCGGCCGCTTCGAGTCGGTGTTGCGTGACGTGGACGTGGACTGGACCCAGCCGGACGGACGTCCAGGGCTGGTCGCCGCGGTGTTCAGCACCCCCCGCGGTGAGGTCACTCTGTGACTGTACGAGTGCGACCGGCGCTCGCCGGGTTGCCTCGATACGTGCCTGGCAAGCCGGCCGCCGCCGGTGCTGCTTCCTACAAGCTGTCGAGCAACGAGAATCCGTATCGCCCGCTACCCGGCGTGCTGACGGCGACCGCGCAAGCCTGCGCTCAGATGAACCGCTATCCAGACATGGCGAACACAGCCATCAGCGAGGCCGTCGCGGCCCGGCTGAGCGTTGATCAATCGCAATTGGCATTCGGCGCGGGATCCGTCGCGGTGCTCTATGCGCTGCTGCAGGCGGTCTGCGAACCCGGCGATGAGGTGATCTTCGCCTGGCGGAGCTTCGAGGCCTATCCGATCGCAGTGCAGCTCACCGGCGCCACTCCGGTGCCCGTGGCACTGGCTCCCGGCGCGGTACATGATCTTGCTGCGATGCAGGCCCGGCTCGGTAAGGCGACCCGGGCGATCCTGCTCTGCACACCGAACAACCCGACCGGGCCGGCGTTGGCCCATGACGCGGTGATCGACTTTCTCGACTCCGTGCCGGACGACGTGCTGGTCGTGATCGACGAGGCGTACGTCGAGTTCGTCACCGATCCTTCGGCCGTGCGGGGGTTGGAGGTGCTACGCGATCGCTCGAACGTCGCGGTGCTTCGCACATTCTCCAAGGCTTACGGCTTGGCGGGATTTCGCATCGGCTACGGAATCGCCGAGCCGGATCTGGCAGGTGCCGTACGAGCGGCTTCCTTGCCGTTTGGCGTATCCAGAGTGGCTCAGGCGGCCGCGATCGCGTCGCTGGCCGCGGAAGACGAACTGATGGTGCGGGTGGCTGAGCTGATCAAGGCCCGGGGGGAACTCGCGCAAGGGCTGATTGATCGCGGTTTCGACGTGCCCGACGCCCAGGGCAACTTCGTCTGGCTGCCGGCCGGTCCGCGGACCGCCGAGTTCGCCCACGCATTCGCGGCGGGTGGGCTGGCTGTCCGGCCCTTCGTCGCGGGCGATTCGGGAGACGGCATCCGCATCACGGTCGGGGAACCGGAAGCCAATGATCGGGTCCTGACAGTCGCCGACACACTGGCTCGGTGAGCCAGGATCGACTGTCGGCGGGGCGGTCTAGCGTCCTGGGCATGGCGAAGACGGCGATCCGAAGTTCCCACAAGTGCACCGAATGCGGCTGGACGACCGCACGCTGGGTGGGCCGGTGTGCCGAATGCCTGGCCTGGGGCACCGTGGTGGAGGCAGGCGCGCCAAAGCTGGCCTCGGTGTCGTCCACAGTTCCCGACAGCAAGGCGCTGCCCATCGGCCGGATCAATGCCGACCAGGCGAAGCGAATGCTGACCGGCGTAGCCGAATTGGACCGGGTGCTCGGCGACGGGATCGTTCCCGGCGCCGTCGTGCTGCTCGCCGGTGAACCGGGCGTCGGCAAGTCAACGCTGCTGCTGGAAGTCGCGGCCCGGTGGGCGCGGGCTGGGCGCACCACGCTGTATGTGACCGGTGAAGAATCTCCGGCCCAGGTCCGCCTACGTGCGGGGCGGACCGACGCGCTGGCCGACCGACTGCTTCTCGCAGCCGAGACCGACCTTGGCACGGTGCTGGGCCATATCGAGGAAGTGGCGCCCTCGCTGCTGGTGGTCGACTCGGTGCAGACCATCGGCACCGCCGAAGCCGATGGCTCGCCAGGGGGCGTGACGCAGGTCCGCGAGGTGACCGGCGCGCTCGTTCGGGTGGCCAAGCGCCGCGGCATGGCCGTGATCATCGTCGGGCACGTGACCAAGGACGGCGGCATCGCGGGGCCTCGACTGCTCGAGCACCTGGTCGACGTTGTCCTCGCCTTCGACGGTGATCGGCACTCCGGCTTCCGCATGGTGCGGGCAACCAAGAACCGGTTCGGCCCGGCCGACGAGGTGGGCTGCTTTGAGATGGCAGACTCGGGAATCCTCGAAGTCCCCGACCCGTCAGGACTGTTCACGTCCCGGCACTCCCAGGCTGTCCCAGGGACGTGCGTCACGGTGACCCTGGAGGGACGCCGACCACTGTTGGCCGAACTGCAGGCGCTGGTAGCTACGACGGTCCTGCCACAGCCCCGCCGGGTGATGCACGGGGTCGATTCCGGCAGGATGGCGATGGTGCTAGCGGTCCTTGAGCGGCGCTGCGGTCTGACGATGTACAACTCCGACGTCTACCTGTCCACGGTGGGCGGAGCCAGGGTGGTCGATCCCTCTGCCGATCTCGCCGCGGCCATCGCCATCGGATCAGCTCAACGGGATATCCGGGTCGCTCAGCGCGTGGTGGCCATCGGAGAAGTGGGACTGGCTGGCGAGCTGCGACGGATTCCCGGCACCGAACGGCGACTCGCAGAGGCCGCCCGACTTGGCTTCACCGAAGCGATCATCCCGGCCGAGACACGAGACGCTCGAGATCGGATGACCACCGTGCGAGGTGGCTTGCGGGTCCATGCCGCACCGACGTTGAGCTGCGCTCTGCAAACCCTGTCCATTGCCGCTCGGCCCCCAGATCAGCAGCGATCGGCAGGCTGAGCGGTAATCCTGGTAGGCAACGAGGCACTGAGAATCCGGGCCCGGGCGCTCGTGCGGGCCGTATGATAGGGCGGCCAGTCCCGCGGAGCGGGGAGTCGACGCGGGGGAAGATCAATGGGGGCGCACGAGATCGACCCGCGACGCCGCCTGCTGGATTATGTCGCGCGGATGGCGCCGGGTACTCCGCTGCGGGAAGGCTTCGAGCGGATCCTGCGCGGCCGTACCGGCGGCCTGATGGTCCTCGGGCAGAACCGTGTGATCAGCCAGATCTCCACCGGCGGCTTTCCTCTGAACGTGCCCTACACGGCCACGGCGCTCCGTGAGCTGGCGAAGATGGATGGCGCGATCATCCTCGACCTCGCTGCCGACCGGATCGTTGCTGCGGGCGTCCAGCTGATGCCTGACCCGGCAATCGACACGGTGGAAACCGGCACCCGGCACCGTACGGCCGACCGGGTCGCCCGGCAGTCCGGGCTGCCGGTCGTCTCGATATCGGCGTCGATGTCGACCATCTCGCTGTATCTCGACCAGAGCCGCCACCAGCTCGATCGCTCCGAACAGATTTTGTCGAGGGCGAACCAGGCCCTGCGGACATTCGAGCGGTACCGCCTGCGGCTGACGGAGGTCACGAATCGGCTGTCCTCCCTTGAAGTTCAAGATCAAGTGACCGTCAAGGATCTCGCCCTCCTCGCGCAGCGGCTGGAGATGGTGCGCCGGCTAGACATAGAGCTGAGCGGCTATGTGGCCGAACTGGGCACGGACGGGCGGCTGTTGGCCTTACAGCTGTTCGAGCTGAACGCCGGACTGGAGCTGCTGCGTGCCTTGATCGAGAAGGATTATGAGCCGATCGACCCGGATGCCAGCTTCAGCCTGGACGGCCTGCATGGACTGAGCGAGGCGGAATTGCTCGAGCCGCTCGCGGTTGCACGAGCCTTGGGCTTCAACCACGCCACGCACCTCGACACGCGGATCAACGCCCGCGGTTATCGCCAGGTGGCGCAGATCAAACGTCTCCCCCCTCAACTCAGCGCTCGGCTGATCGAGCACTTCGGCGATCTGCAGACGCTGTTCGGTGCCAGCACGGCCGACCTACAAGCGGTGGACGGCGTCGGCGAGGGCAGGGCGCGGGTGATCCGCGATGGCCTCGTACGACTTGCCGAATCGGCCTACACAGAGCGGCTGGAGTGACTCGCGCCTTGGCAGCTAGCGTGGCGGACGTGCAGGCCTCCCAGACGGCGCCCGCAGCCGTCGATCCGCTCTCCCCTGGCGAGCGCCGAGAGATCGTCCGCCGGATCCTTCATTGGTACGGCCGCAACGCCCGTGATCTTCCCTGGCGACGACCGAATGCAACCCCATGGCAGATCATGGTCAGCGAGTTCATGCTGCAGCAAACGCCCGTCGAACGCGTGCGCGAGCCCTGGCGAGTCTGGGTGGAACGCTGGCCAACCCCCGCCGCCCTGGCCGCCGCCCCCGCCGGGGAGGCTGTACGGGCGTGGGGCCGTCTCGGCTACCCTCGTCGAGCGCTGCGGTTGCATGCGGCCGCATCAACGATCACCGATCAGCATGACGGCAAGGTTCCCGCTGACAAGGAGGTGCTAGTGCGCCTGCCCGGCGTCGGGGCCTACACGGCTGCGGCCATCTCGACCTTTGCCTATTCGCGCCGGGAGGTGGTCCTCGACACCAATGTGCGGCGCGTCCTGGGCCGGGTCTCGGCAGGGTTGGCACTCCCGCCTCCGACGGTGACCGCTGCCGAGAGCGTTCAGGCGCAGCAGTTCTTGCCCCGCCAAGGAGGGCACGCGGCTCGATGGGCTGTCGCGTCGATGGAGCTTGGCGCACTCATCTGCACGGCTCGGGCACCGCGGTGCCCGTCGTGTCCAGTGAGCGACCTGTGCCGTTGGCGACGTAGCGGCTTCCAAACCTCCGTCGGCCGGCGCCGCCGAAGCCAAACCTACGAGGGCACCGACCGGGAGTGCCGCGGGGCGCTGCTCGCCGCGTTCCGGGCGCGTGACGAGCCACTCTCCAGCCGCGCTCTTGCCGAGTATTGGCCCGACGCCACCCAGCGTTCGCGCGCTTTGGCGTCGCTGATCACCGACGGCCTGGTGATCACCGGGAAGAATGGCCACTACCGGTTCCCGGGCTAGCAGCCGCCCTCCATAGGGTTGAGGAGGAGGAAAAGGACTCGACCCTCATCGGCGAGTTCGGTCACGTCGACATGCTGAGGAGAGCTCATGCCCACCCAACTCGCACCAACCGTCCCGCTGATCCATGGTTCGGCGATGCCCGCTATCGGCTTCGGCACCTCGCCGTTGCAGG
>DATFOP010000146.1:0-3774 GCA_035265505.1 Propionibacteriaceae bacterium
CCGGGATGACGGGCCTCGATATCGTCGATCACCTGAAGCAAGGTGGCGCCGTCGCCGTGGACGGCTTTCGCTCCGCCGGTGAAGGTGCGCAGGATCGTGGGAATCCTTACCTCTATCGACATCGGGTCCTTCTTCTCGTTCCGCGAGTTCACGTTTCGATCAACGTGCCGCGCCCGAGGTGCTATTCCGTGATCTCGATCTCTTCCTCGGTCACAACCCCGTCCAGTATCCGGTACGAGCGAAGCTCGACCGGTCCGTCTTGGTTGCCGGACTCGGCCGTGGACACCAGCACATAGTGAGCCTGCGGCTCCGCGGCCAGCGAGATGTCAGTGCGGGAGGGGTAGGCCTCGGTGGCGGTGTGGGAGTGGTAGACCACGACGACCTCTTCGTCGTTCCCATCCATCTCCTGATAGAGCCGAAATTGTTCGCCGGGGTCGAACCGAAAGAACGTTGGCGAGCGATCCGCGTTGATCATCTGGACGAGTCGGGTCGGTTGGTCCGAACCCGCGGCCCCGATGATCACGCCGCAGGCCTCGTCGGGATGGTCGGCGTGAGCATGAGCGATCATGGCATCGACATGGCCGCGGGCGATCTTGAGCACGGCGGTCAGGCTAGTCGGCTTCCTTCGGCACGCTGGACGGATCGGAGTCTGAGACCCCGGTGTCGGTGATTCCGAGCCGCTCGACTAACACCAGGAAGGCCTCGGCGAACGGATGCCCTTCGACCGCAGCAGCGATCGCCGGCCAGTCGAGCTGTTCGCGCACAGCGCGGACCGGCGGTAGCAGCGAGGCGAAGTTGGCATAGTGCTCGGACAACGACAACAGCTTGGCGATCATGATTGGCGTCGGTGGCAGCACCGGAATCCGAACCCCCAGGATCTCCCTCTCCGTCGCCGTGTCGATCAACTCCCGCTCGACCGGCACCCCGGCCAGGCGGTGCAACACGTCCACCAAATCATCGTCCAGGTATGCCTTGAACAGCCAATCCTCTGGTGGACGCTCGATCTGAAAGCCGGCGGCGGAGAGTGAATCCACCGCTGCCTGGACGTCGCCTTCAGGCACGACCATGTCGACGTCGTGAATCGGCTCTGGTGCACCGCTTGCCCATAAGGCATAGCCGCCACCGAGAGCGAAGGGCACGCCGTCGGCCTTCAGGGCTGACGCCGACTGCTTGAGCGCCGACCGCAGCCCGGTGTCCTCGGCAGTCGAGCCATCCACCGAGTTATTCATGCTGATGATGAGTACCTTCTTTCCATGCGCGTCGCCTCGTTCAACATCTTGCATGGCCGCGCGCTCAGCGACCAACGGGTGGATCTCGATCGTCTCGCCGAGGCGATCGGCTTGCTCAATCCGGACATTCTTGCGCTGCAGGAGGTCGACCGGCTGCAGCCACGATCTCACGGAGCTGATCTGACGGCCGTTGCGGCCGAAGCGATGGGAGCAATCTCCCACCGCTTCGTGGCCGCCCTATCGGGCACGCCGGGTGCTACCTGGATGGCAGCGACGGAGGACGACGTGCCCGGCGTTGCCTCATACGGGATCGCCTTGTTGTCGAGATACCCCGCGCGAAGCTGGCAGGTGTTGCGGCTGCCCCAGATCCGACGCCGGTTCCCCATGTGGTTACCTGGCCCGCGCAAGATCATGGTGGTCCAGGAGGAGCCACGAGCAGTCGTGATCGGCGACCTGGAAACCCCGGGAGGACCGCTCGTCGTCGCCAATACGCACCTCTCGTTCGTCCCCGGCTGGGGCCGGTTGCAGCTGCGGCGGATCTGTCGGGATCTTGCTGCCGTACCGGGCCCGGTCCTGCTGATGGGCGACATGAATATGACCCATCCCAAACCTGCGCAGCTAACGGGCTACCGCTCACTGGCGGTTTGCCCGACGTTTCCGGCCGCTGCCCCGAATCGGCAGCTCGACCACATCCTGCTGCGGGGTCATTTTGGCCGCGTGGTCGCGAGCAACGCGCCGGAAATGCCGCTCTCCGATCACCGGGCGCTCGTCGTCGATATCGCTGAATCGAAGGAGGAATCACGTGCTTGAGACCGACCACTACGTGCGCTTCGAGAGGGTCAGTTCGGTCGGCGAGACCGATCACGGACTGCTCGCCGAACTGCACGACGAGCAGTTGCGCATCGATCTCATTCGCGATGATCTGGTCCGGTTCAAGATCAGCCGAGCACGGACCTTCGACGAGTCCCCCACCTTTGCTGTGTGCGCGGATCCACTGCAGACGCCGGTGGAGTTTCGGGTTGAGCGTGATGCGGAGCGCGTGCGGCTGCGCACGTCCGCCATGGTGGTCAGCTTGTGGCTGCACCCCTTCCGGCTCGACGTGCACCGTCCGGACGGCTCGGTGGTGATCGAGACTGCAGCTGATCAGGAGGGCCAGTACTGGCCCTATGCGACGCTCAACGATGCGTTCACCCTGCGTCGGCGGTGCCGGCATGAGGACGCGATCTTCGGGCTTGGCGAAAAGACCGGTCGGCAGAACCGCAAGGGCCGCGACTTCATCATGTACAACGCCGACGTCCTGAATCCGGATGCCGCTGCCGAGTTCATCGCCGGCAAGGCAGCCGACGATCCGCGGGGAGACCCGACCAGCGTCGAGTACGACCCCTACTACGTGAGCATCCCGTTCTTCTACCATCAGGACTACCCCGATGGCCGAATGGCCGCATCCTTCGTGGACAACGGGTATCGGGGCAGCTATGAGTTCTCGCCATCCAGCGAGTACCGGATCAGCTTCCGCGGCGGCCAGTACACCGAGTACGTCTTCGCCGGCCCGGACATGCCGGAGATTCTCAACGCCTACACCTGGTTGACGGGGCGGATCGCCCCACCACCGCTATGGTCTCTTGGGTACCACCAATGCCGGTGGTTCCACTACACACAGCAGGCCGTCGAGGCGCTAGCGGACCAGCACCGGCAGCACCAGATCCCCTGCGACGGCTTGTGGCTAGACATCGAATACATGGATGGCTATCGAGTCTTCACCTGGAATCCCGACCTGTTCCCCGATCCCCCGGGGATGCTCAAACGCCTCAAGGAACAGGGCTTCCGGGTTATCACGATCATCGATCCCGGCGTCAAGTACGACCCTGGCTACGAGGTCTTCGACTCCGGCCTGGAACGCGACGTCTTCTGCCGTACCGAAGGTGGCGACGTCTACATCGGGCAGGTCTGGCCGGGTAACACCGCCTTCCCCGACTTCGCCACTCAGGAGGCGCGCGAATGGTGGGGTGATCTGAACGCGGCGCACGTCGAATCAGGTCTGGCCGGGATCTGGAACGACATGAACGAGCCAGCCACCGGCAAGATCCCACCGACCCGAATGCTCTTCGGCCATGGCCAATATTCGCACGAGCGCTACCGCAATCAGTACGCGCTGCTGATGGCGATGGCGACCACTGCCGGGCTGCGCAAGCAGATGCCAGAGCTGCGAACTTTCGTTCTGTCACGGGCAGGGTTCGCGGGTATCCAACGCTATGCGGCGAACTGGATGGGGGACAACCAGTCACGTTGGGACCACTTGTGGCTGAGCATTCCGATGGGTAACGGCTTCGGGATCTCGGGACAGGCTTTCGTGGGTGCCGATATCGGCGGCTTCCAAGGCAACGCCAACGCTGAGTTGTTCCTACGCTGGATGCAGTACGGAGTCCTGACCCCGTTCTGCCGCAACCACTCCGAGATCGGCAACGTCGATCAGTACGCCTGGGCCTGGGGCGATGTTATTGAAGGTTATGTCCGCAGCGCGATCAGCCTTCGCTATCGGCTGCTG
>DATFOP010000147.1:0-6548 GCA_035265505.1 Propionibacteriaceae bacterium
CTATAGCCGGCTCGGCGCGTTCGTACGCGCAGTCGTGCCACTGATGTTCCCGGGAATCGTGGCAGTCATCGTCTTCACGTTCACGCTGACCGCAAGCGAGTTCATCTACGCACTTGCTTTCGTCTCGCCGACCGCAGAAAAGGTGATCAGCACGGGGGTCCCCACCGAGCTCGTGCGCGGTGACGTCTTCTTCTGGCAGTCGCTTCAAGCGGCCACCGTGCTGGTGGCATTGCCCATCGCCTTGGTGTTCAACCTGTTTCTGGACCGGTTCATCGCCGGCTTCACCATGGGTGCCGTCAAAGGCTGATCACCGGCCGCGCACTCTGGCGCGCCGTGGTGGTTCCGACATTGCCGAGTCCGACCGGCGAAAGGCATTGCCCTTGGACTGACCGTCTTGAAACCAGCGACCAAGCTCTGAGAATCCCTCGTCGAGGCTGATCCGCGGGCGCCACTGCAGGACCTCGCGGGTATGGCGCTGGTCGAACCAGTGGGCGGTGGACATCTGCTCAACGATGAATCGGGTGATCGGCGGGTCGGCGGCGGGGCGGTTGGGGCGAAGTCGATCAAGGATCGCCGACGCGGTCTGCACCGCGGTCCCCACCGTGGCCGCCAGCGGCACGGGAACGTGCCGGGTGGGCGGTGGTACACCAGCGGCAGCACAGATCGAGCCAACGAGTTCGGTAATCGGACGGGGCTCGCCATTGGTGACCACCAGAGCCTGACCTCTTGCTTCCACACAACGGTCCAAGGCGACGACAAGAGCGTCGACGGCGTTCGTCACGTAGGTGCTGTCCAGCAGAGCCGCGCCCGAGCCGATCACCGGCAGCCGTCCCCGGCGCGCACGGTCGACCACCCGGGCGACCAGCATCGGATCACCGGGTCCCCATACCAGATGGGGGCGGATGGCGAGCACGGCGAGGTCACCCGCATCACCGCCCAAGGCGATCTGCTCGGCGACCGCCTTGCTCCGGGCGTACGGTCCGCGGGCCCGGATCGGGTCAGCCGGTGCGGCACCGACCCCGATGAGCGCCCTTCCGGCGTGGGCCACCGACGGCGAGGAAACATGAACCAAGCGCTGGACACCGGCTGTTCGGCAGGCCTCGACAACGGTCCGTGTGCCGGTGATGTTGATTCGCTCGTACTCCGGCCAGGGGCCCGTGACGTTCACCTTGGCGGCGAGATGGACCACCGCCTCATGGTCCCGGACCGCCGCTCCCACGGCGATGGCATCGGAAACGTCGGCCAGGACCTCCGGCAATCCGAGACCGCTCGGGCGGCGTTGCAGGACGGTGACCGTATCCCCCCGCGCGGCAAGCGCTTTCGCGACGCCGGCCCCCAGCATGCCGCTCGCGCCGGTGATGAGGACTTTCACGGGCGACCGACCCTGCCTCCGGCAAGGACCCGCTCAGCCCACACAGCCAGCCGGGTTCGGTCCACCTTGGATGCGTGGCGAATGTCCACCGGCAGCGAGTCGACGACGAGAACGGCGGCGAGGGGGATGCCGGCTGCAGCTCGGACGGCAGCGGTCAGCTCCTGATCCGCGAGAGCGCTGTCGAAAATCGCCCGGGCATGGCGGCGCAGTGCCGGCACATAGCTGGAAAGCGGCGATGGACGGGCAGCTTTCGGCGCACGCGCCGCCACAATCGCCACCGGCTGCTGAGTTCCGGCCGGCCCCACTCCGACGAGTGCTGCGGCCGAGACCTCACCGAGCGCCTGAATGCGCTGTTCCACGCCGACGGGAGTGAGCGGCCCAGCGGGAGGGGTGATGACATGGAGCAACCGTCCCTCGACCCAGAGCCGCCCCTCGGGGTCCAGGTGCCCAACGTCGCCGGTGCGATGCCATCCGGGATTCCGTGAGCTGGCCGCCTCCGTTGCCCACAGTCGGTCGTAGCGGTCCTTGACGTGGGCCGCGGCGACGCAGATCTCTCCGGTGATGTCGGCTGCGTCGGTGAGCTCGCCGGTTGCTCGCCCGAGCAGGTCCATCGGACTTATCTGCACCTTCACGCCGGAGAGTGGCCGGCCGACACAGACGCCATTGCCGGGACCCGCCTCCTCGATTTCGGTGAGGGAGATGTCGGTCACCGGCAGCGCCTCGGTCATCCCGTACGGCGTGTGGAGCTCAGCCGCCGGCAGCAGCTCCTGGACCTGTCGAAGCAGGGGCACTGGTACCGGAGCACCGGCGGACAGCAGGAGGCGGATCTTGCCGAGCGCGGCGCGCTTGTCGCCAGCAAGATGGCCAGCGGTGGCCGCGACGTTCCGCAGTGCAGCCGGGGAGGCAAATACCTGAGTGGCCTGGATGGCGGCCGCTGCGTCGGCCAGCGCAGTCGCGGTCAGGGTGCCTGGCTTGGTGACGTCCATGGCTGGCGCCGCAGTGCCAATGCCGAGGGCCGGTCCGTACAGTGCGAAGGGAGCGAAGGCTGCCACCATGCGGTCGCCGGGGCGGATGTCGAAGACAGCGCGAACCAGCTCGAGCTGAGCGCGGAGCTGTCGATGCCGGTAGACGACGCCCTTAGGGGCGCCGGTGGCGCCTGAGGTGAAGAGCACCGCCGCCTCAGCCTCGTCCTCGAGCACGACCGGGTGCGATTGGCCACTGACCTCGGTGGCAGCACCCACACGCTGATGGTTCTCAATCAGTTCGGAGAGGGTGTAATCCACCTTCAGCAGCTTCCGTATCTGGTCTGGAAGCTGACCGGCCAAGAACCGCTGGCCGGGTAGACGGAAGGCAGCGGCGGCCGCCAATCCGGCCGGGATGGCGATCAGGTGGTCGGGATCGGCGCTGCGCAAGGCGTCGACCATTCGGCGCAGCCCCAAGCCCGCATCGGCCACCACGATTGACGCACCGACGCGCCAGCAGGCGTAGACCGCGGCCGTCAGGTCGAGCCCCGGACGGATCATCAGCGCCACCCGATCCCCGGGCTTGACCTTTACGCTGGACAGCCCGGCGGCGAGGGCCTCGACCCGTGCCGATAGGTCGCTGAACGACGTGATGGTGGCGCCACCGACGCCGAGTTCCGCGACCGCCGTGTCGTGATCGTGGGCCCGGGTTCGAAGCGCCGCGCCGAGTTCGACAATCATCGGCTGGTCGTCGGCCCGCTCCTGCACCACCGCAGCCGGCGGACTCACGCGGCTCGGCACGCAATTCACGCGCTCAGCGACCCAACGCCAGGTGTCCTCGGCCGCTTGCGGCACGTCCTCAATCACCAGGTGCGAGGCTTGGGCGTACCGGTGGACGTCGGCTTTCGGTAGGCGCTGCCTCAGGTCTCGAAGCTGGTCCCCACGAAAGACGGGGTCCCGCGGTCCCCAGAGCAGCAGAGCCGGCACATCGCCAAGCTGGCCGAGCCGTGCGGCCACCGAGTCCAATGTCGCGCGGCTCGGATGATCGGATTCCAGCGGAATGTCGGCCACGAAGTCGCCCACCGATTGCCGTAGCGCCGGTGTTTTGTACGGCGCTCGGAGCGCCTCCCGCACGGCGACCGGTAGTGGTGGTCGGGAAAGCGCTGCCGCCGTCGACACGAAAGTGGGGGTGCGGACGCACACCAGCTCACGCAACGCGGGGCTGCGAGCCAGCCGGATGAGCCATGGAGCCGCGGCCTTCGCGGGGACCGCCACGCCGGTATTGGCCAGAACCACCCCAGCGACCTGATCTTGATGGGCCAGCGCCCAGCCCAGCGAAATTGGTCCACCCCAGTCGTGCGCCGCCAGGACGACCCGGCCGGTGATGCTCAGCTCGGACGTCAGCCGTGACAGGTCATCGATCCGGTCGGCCAGGGTGCGTGGCTCGGACAGGCGGTCGGAGTACCCCATGCCGAGCTGGTCAACGGCCACCGCCCGCCAGCCGGGCGCCGCCAGGCCAAGGAATCGCCGCCACAGGTAGGACCAGGTCGGGTTGCCGTGAACGCACACCATCGTGCCGGCGGTGGCATCGCCGCCAGTGTCAAGGACGTGCCAGTTCCTCACCACCCCGGCGGCATCGCGCACCGACACCAGACGTGACCAGGCCGGATTGACCTCCGGCATCCCGTGCAACGCACGGGCAATCTGATCGCCAGACAGCGGGCGAGAACTCACCAGATGATCTCGGCGTACGAGGTGTTCAACCCCGAGCCGATGCCCAGCAACAAGATCCGGTCCTGAGAGCGGAGATCATCGGCGTGCCGAGCCAACGTGAACGGGACCGCTGCCGGGCCCATGTTGCCGTAGGTCGGCAAGGTCAGCGGGAATCGCGACGGATCCACGCCAAGGGCCGCCGCCATCGCCCGGATATGCACCACGGAGGTCTGGTGCGCCACGAACCAGTCGATGCCCTGCCAGTCGAACTCGGCCTTCGCGTCCTCCCACGTCTCCAGGGCCAACGCAAGGCCAGCTTCGAAGAGCCGCTTGGTGTCCGTACGCATCCGATCAAGGTCGCCTACGCACAGATCGTGGTGCTCGGTGCCGGCCCGGCTGACGCCGCCGACCACCCGGTGGCCCTCGGGGTGCCGGTCAGCGCGACCCAAAACCACGGCCGCGGCACCGGAGCCCAGAGTCAGCGTGGCGAACTGTGAGCGCAAGTCCGCCTCGGTCGCGTCCTCGCCCTCGAGCCGGCCGAGCGTCACCTCTTGGGTGTAGCGGGAGCCCTCCGCGTCGACCAGCACCGCGTAGTCAGCCTGTCCTGCGTCGATCATGTTTCCGGCCAGCTGGATGGCGTTGACGAAGCCGAGGCAGGCGTTGGCCAGGTCGAAGTTGAGGCAGCTCGTGGGCAGGCCGAGCTGATGATGAACCGCGACGGCGGTCGACGGCTCGAGATACTCCCGAGAGACCGAGGTGTTGATCATGACCCCGACCTGGGCGGGAATGATCCCGGCCTCGGCGAGCGCCTTGGCGCCCGCCATCGCGGCGGCGTCGGCGAAACTCACGTCGGTCGGCCACCAGCGTCGCTCCACGACTCCGGCCCGCTCGGCCAGCATCCCGGGCTTCATGCCGACCCGCTGATAGGTGGCCGCGAGCCGGTCGTCAAAAGCCGACGAAGGCACCACGATCGGTGCCTCCACCGCGCACACCGACAGCATCGTGGTGTTGTGGAGTCGAAAGCCTGCATTGCCGCTCATGTGTCCCCTTTACCTAGGGATGCCGATCCTGGCTGCCTCCCCGTAAACACGTGGGACCAATGGTGCCACGTGGCTGGGTGGGACCGACTCACCCGGACCGTGTGCTGGGCGCCGGACGAGCTCCGATTGGCGGTCAGACACCCTCCTGCAGTATGGCCGCGACCGCCGCGTGCGCGCCTCGGGCATGCGGTTCGAGGGACGCGTAGTCACCGGGCACGCGCCACCGATAGCATCAGACCATGATCATTTCCTCCGCGCGGGCAGAACCGAGTCGGCCGTGACGCAACTTGGCAACGCCACTGTCAACTCGTTGTCGGTCCCCGGTCTGGGTTACGACCGATCGCGGCTGAGAGTGGGCATCGTCCACTTCGGCGTGGGCGCATTCCACCGAGCCCACCAGGCGAAGTACCTGGACGCCTTGATGGAGCAGGGCAAGGCGCTCGACTGGGGAATCTGTGGCGTAGGGGTTATGCCGTTCGATCTGAAGGTGCGCGATGCCCTGCTCGCTCAGGACTGCCTTTACACACTCGTCGAGAAGGATCCGGAGGGCAATTGGACCCCGAAGGTGATCGGATCGATCGTCGCCTACCGCTACGCGCCGGACGACCCCGAAGCGGTGATCGAGCAGATGGCGGATCCCGCGACGGGGATCGTTTCCATGACTGTGACAGAGGGCGGATACAACTTCCACCCGGTGACCGGGAAGTTCGACGCTGACAACCCGGCCGTGCAAGCAGATCTCAGCCCGGGCGCGGTTCCAACGACGACCTTCGGCCTGATCACCGAGGCGCTGGCTCGGCGGCGGGCGCGAGGTGTCGCGCCCTTCACGATCATGTCGTGCGACAACATCCAGGGCAACGGCCACGTCGCCTCGGAAGTCTTTTCCGCGTTCGCTCGCCTGCGTGACCCAGATCTCGGCGAGTGGATAGCGTCCAACGTCTCTTTTCCGAACTCCATGGTGGATCGGATCACTCCGGTGACGACCGACGAGGATCGGGAACAGGTCAGCCAGCGTTTCGGGGTCGAAGATGCCTGGCCGGTCGTCTGCGAGCCGTTCACTCAGTGGGTACTTGAAGACAACTTTCCGGCCGGCCGGCCACCGCTGGAAGACGTCGGTGTCCAGGTGGTGCCCGATGTGGAGCCGTACGAACTGATGAAGCTTCGTTTGCTCAATGCCAGCCATCAGGCGCTGTGCTACTTCGGGTACCTGGCCGGCTACCGACTCGTGCACGAAGTCGCGCAAGACAGATTGTTCGCCAACTTCCTGCTCGATTACATGAATCGCGAGGCGACTCCGACGCTCCCCCCAGTGCCGGGTGTTGACCTTGACGCGTACAAACGGACGCTGATCGAGCGGTTCTCCAATGGTGCGGTACGAGACACGGTCGCCCGACTTTGCGCGGAATCGTCGGACCGGATTCCAAAATTCGTGTTGCCGGCGGTGAAAGAGAATCTCGCCGC
>DATFOP010000148.1:0-3868 GCA_035265505.1 Propionibacteriaceae bacterium
CAGGTACGCCGCGGCATGCTGGGCCCGCCGTCGGGTGTTGTCGAGATCATCGCCGAAGGCGGTGACGTGACCAACCTTGCGTCCCGGGCGCACCTGTTTGCCGTAGAGCTGCACCCGGAGCCTGCGATCCCGAGCGAAGCAGTGCAGCAAGGCCGACGGAAGATCATCGATGCTGCCGCCGAGGACATTGACCATCACCGTCCACGGCACTCGGGCCCTCGGATCACCCAAGGGCAGATCGAGGACCGCGCGCAGGTGGTTCTCGAACTGCGAAGTGTACGCGCCGTCGATGGTCCAGTGGCCGGTGTTGTGCGGCCGCATCGCCAACTCGTTGACCACGATCGAGCCGTCGGCCCGTTGCATGAGTTCGACGGCGAGCACGCCGACCACGCCCAGTTCGGCGGCGATGGTCAAGGCGAGCTGTTGTGCCCCAGTCGCCTGGGCCTCGCTCAGGTCTGGCGCCGGCGTAATCGTCTCGACGCAGACTCCATTGCGCTGTACCGATTCTGAGATCGGATAGGCCGCAGCTTGGCCCGCCGGCGAGCGGACAACGAGGGCGCTCAGTTCGCGGCTGAAGTCCACGAACTCCTCGGCGACGATCTGCACGCCCTCCCCGAGGTCGCGAAACGGTTTCGCGGCCTGGGCAGCCGAGTCGATCCGCCAGACGCCCTTCCCGTCGTAGCCGCCGCGGGACGTCTTGGCAATCACCGGCCAGCCGTGTTCGTCCCCGAAGGCGATCAGCGCTGCGGCCTCGGCGACCACCCGGTTGGTCGGGCAGGGCGCTCCCAGGGCCGTCAGCCGGTCCCGCATGATCGCCTTGTCCTGCGCGTGGAGCAATGCCGCCGGTCCCGGCCGCACCAGGGCGCCGGCCGCCTCCAGGTCACGGAGCAGGCCGGTGGGGACATGTTCATGATCGAAAGTCACCACGTCACAGCCGGCGGCGAAGGCCCGTACGGTCGGCGGGTCGGTGTAGTCGCCGATCGTGCCGTCGTGCACGATGCTCGCCGCTGAGGTTTCCGGTCCTTCGGCGAGCAGCCGTATCCGCACACCGAGGCTGATCGACGCGGCATACATCATCCGCGCGAGCTGCCCGCCACCGATGATGCCGACCGTGAACGGGCGAGCACTCACGCGCCGAAGCGTACCGGGCCAGAAGAATGGTTACCTGAGCTTGAAGATGACCGACCGCTGGACTGCGAAGTTGACGGTGGTGGCCACACCCTGCGCGATCACGAAGGCGATCAGCTGAACGACCACCCGACGCAGGCCTTGGTCGGTGAGCCACACGTACAACACGCTGAACAGACCCACCTGCAGAGCGAAGGTGAGCGCGTAGAGCGCGACCACGGCCAAGAAGCGCCGCGTTGATGGACTGGCCCGGAACGTCCAGCGTCGGTTGATCAGGTAGGCCGTCGTCGTGCCGGCAAGAAAGGAGAGCGCCTTGGCCGGAGTATGGCTCAGACCCATCGCCATCAAGGTCACCAACAGTCCGAAGTCGACGATGGCCGACAGCCCCCCGGTGAGCACGAAACGCACCAGCTGATCGCGCAAACTGAGTGCACTCTCCCGCTCGTCGAGCGGCAGCTCGACGGGCTGGGGGAGCTGTGAAGCCTGACGTTCACTCATCCATCGCGCCGTGCACTCGGCCACCGAGGCTTCCGCCGGCCCACGAATGCCGCGATCCCCTCCCGGCGGTCCTCGGAGTAGGCCGCGTGCTCCCAGCTCTCGTTCTCGATCAGCAGACCGCTGGGTAGATCGACGTCGAAGCCGCGACGCAGCGCGAGCTTGGCCGCTCGAAGGCTGACCGGGGAATTGGCCGCGACGTCGACCGCCAGCTGGAGGGCCATCTCGCGCGCGGTTCCGGCCGGGACCAACCGGTCCGCAATCCCGATCCGAAAGGCGTCATTCCCGTCGATCCGCCGCCCGGTGAAGATCAGATCTGCCGCACGATTCCAGCCGACTCGCCGGGGTAACAGCTGCGTCCCCCCGCCTCCCGGAATCAGGCCCAGACCGACCTCGGGTAGGCCGAATACCGCCGTTTGGGACGCGACGATCAGGTCGCAGGAGAGCGCGAGCTCACAACCACCGCCCAACGCATAGCCCTCCACCGCGGCGATCGTCGGGATGGGCATGTTCCGGACAGCGCCGAAGGCGTCTTCGATGATGGGCCGCTGCCGCCGCAGATCATGGTCGCTGAATGCCGCCCGCTCCTTCAGGTCGGCACCCACGCAGAAGGCTTTGGCGGTTGAACTGGTCATGATCACCGCACTCAAGGCATCGTCCTCGAGGATTTCTTCGCACGCGACGGCCAGCTGGCGGGCCACGTCGGTCGAGATGGCGTTGAGAGCCTCCGGGCGGTCCAAGGTCAGTTCAGCGACCAGCGGTGCGGGTCGCTCGACCCGGACGCTCACATGCCACCCTGCCGATCGGGATCGGAGCCCTGAAGGCGCCGGGCATCCGGCGTGGTCCCGAACAGAAGCTCGGTCATCTCCAGGTGAAGCCGCTCGACTTGCGGCACGTCGTCGAGCGTGATAGTGCCTCCCTCGGCCGCGGTCTGGATGAACAGCGTGCCACAACCGAGCATGCGATCAAGCAAGCTGCGCTCGTACAAGACGTCGTTGATTCGCATCAACGGCATGTCCTTACCAACCTTGGTGAGAATTCCCCGCCGCATCAGAAGGCGCCGGTTAGTGACGGTGTAGGTGGTAGTCCACCAACGAAGGAAGGGGACAACGACCCACCACACCGCGAGCACCAGGCCGACCAGCGCGATGGCCAGCTGACCGATCGGGCGTGCGGCCTCGGGAATCAGCGCCGACCCAACGCCGACTCCCAGACAGAGGACCACCAATGCCACGGCCGGCAAGATCAGCCGTTTGGGGTGCGTCCGGGTGTGGATCACCACACGCTCATCGGCACCGAGCAGCTTCGGTGAGAACGCCACGGTTCAAGGCTAGACACCCCGCAGGTGAATCACGTCTCCTGCGCTGAGGACCTGAACGCCGGAGTCCGTCCGAATCACCAGCCGTCCGCCGCCGTCCACGCCCGTTGCGGTCCCCTCTACCGGTCGCCCCCCGACCAGCTCGACCCGGACCCGGCGGTCGATCGTCGCACACCGCTTCCGGTACGAAGCCGCCAACTCCTCGTCTTGTTCGCCCGTGCGCCACGCGAGGTATAGCGCACCGAGCACATCCAAACAGCTGCGGACCACCTCAGTTCGGGAGAGCGGACCGGGCAACGCCGACTCGGCGACGTGTAGGGCGAGCGACGTGGCTGACGGTACGGGCAGGTCGGCAGCCGTGAGGTGCACGTTGACGCCGAATCCGACGACCACCGCCGAGCCTCGTGGCGTGTCGATCCGCTCGGCCAAGATCCCGGCAACCTTGCCGTCACCGATCAGCACGTCGTTCGGCCACTTCAGCGACGCCGGCACGCCCGGATACTGCCGCAGACCTTCAGCCACCCCCAGTCCCGCAACCAGCGGCAGCCAGCCCCAGCGAGCGGGCACGACATCGACCGGATGCAGTAATACCGACACCGCCGCTCCAGTCCCTGAAAGGGCCGACCAGGTTCTCCCCCGCCGACCCCGGCCGGCGGATTGAAAATTCGCGATCAGCACGCTGCCTGAGGGTGCGCCGCCATGAGCGTGCGCGATCAGATCGAGGTTGGTGGAGCCGGCTTCGTCGACCACTCGGAGATCCGCCCAAGGGCTGTCATCGCGCAACAGTGCCTTGCGAAGCCTTGCCTCGTCGATCGGGTCCGCGATGGCCACACGTCCTCTATACAGTGGCTAGAGTCCACACATATGGACCGCCCCACCGCCGCGACGGAGACAGCCAGCGTGAGCGAAGCGAACGACACTGGCCGC
>DATFOP010000149.1:0-17503 GCA_035265505.1 Propionibacteriaceae bacterium
GGCTGCTGGTAGCGATGGAGTTTCGGGATGCCGTGCGACGGCGCCGGATGGTCCGACGCTACGCCGATCAGCCCCTTCCCGACGGGTTGGTCGACGAGCTGGCGGTAACCGCGCTGCGCGCTCCTTCGGCCGGATTCGCCCAGGCCGTCTCGCTGCTGATCTGTGAGACGGTGGCCGATCGTCTGGCGTTCTGGTCTGCCGCAGCGCCGGCCGGCGCTGGCCGTTGGCTTGAGGGAATGCGTTCGGCCCCGGCGCTCCTGCAGGTCTGGACCAGCGAGCAGGCGTACCTGGATCGCTACGCCGAGGCGGACAAGGGCTGGACCGATCGAGACCCGGGGCGTTGGTCTGCTCCTTACTGGTGGGTCGACGCCGGCATGGCGACCATGCTGACCTTGCTAGCTGCCGTCGACTCCGGCCTTGGAGCCGGTTTCTTCGGAATTCCGATCGATCGGGTCTCGGCCGTGCGAGCCGCCTTCGGCATACCGGACGAGCAGCTCAGCGTCGGTGTGATCAGCATCGGCTATCCAGATCCGACGGCGCGGCCTAGCGGCTCGGTCCGGCGTCGCCCGCGCAAGGCCAGAGCGCAGCTGATTCACCGTGGTCGTTGGGGCTGATTTGGGTCGGGAGGCGCTGGCCGTTATGCTTTTGTGACCGTACGGGCGCCGTCAGGACGTCATCGCCGAACTGAACGGCCCGAAGTGTAACGATCGGGCCACTTGGGGGAGTTTTGCGCAAGATCATTCCTGCTGCCATCGCTGGCGCCACCGCGCTTGCGGTTGCTGGCAGCACATTTGCTTACGCCAGCCTCGACAAGGACGTCACCTTGTCCGTCGACGGCGAACCTCGGCGCGTCAGCACCATGGCGGGAACCGTCGGGGAACTGCTGAAGAGCCAACACATCGCAATCAACGAGCACGACGTCATCGCGCCCGGCACCAGCGCCAAGCTCACCGATGGCACGGTTGTCGCCGTGCAATTCGGGCGACAGCTCAAGGTCAACGTCGACGGGGAGCCGCAGTCTTACTGGACCACCGCCACCAACGTCGGCGAGGCCCTAGCTTCTCTCGGCCTCGCGACGCCCGGTGCGGATCTGTCCACCAGCCGGGGCACTCGCATCGACCGTGAGGGACTGAGTCTGGACATCGCCACACTCAAAGTGGTGACGATCGACGCTGCCGGTCGCAAGCGCGTGATCAAAACGACTGGTCAGACCGTGGCCGACGCCCTCGCCGCGGCCAGGATCAAGGTCGACTCCAACGACAAACTGAGCGTTCGGTCCTCCACTCGGCTCGTGGACGGAGCGTTCTTCCGCTACACCAAGGTCGAGGTGAGGAAGGTGACCCAGAAGAAGGAGGTCACCCACTCAGTAGTCCGCAAGAACTCCGACACCCTCGCCAAGGGCACTACCAAGGTCGACGTGGAGGGCCGGGACGGCGTCCGGACCGTTGTCGTCCGCGAGACCCGCCACAACGGGAAGGTGAAGGATCGCAAGAAGCTGTCAAGCACTATCACCACAGCGCCAGTCACCGAGGTGATACTTGTCGGCACCAAGGTGGCGGAAAGCAAGCCAAAGCCGAGTCCCGAGCCCACCACCCCGAAGAAGCCCAGCAGTTCGAGCAGCTCGAGCACCTCGAGCACGCCGTCGGGCAGCGTGTGGGACAGGCTGGCAGAGTGCGAGTCCGGCGGCAATTGGTCGATCAACACCGGCAACGGTTTCTACGGTGGCCTCCAGTTCAGCCTCAGCACATGGCGCGCCTATGGCGGGACCGGCATGCCGCATGAGGCTAGCCGGGAGGAGCAGATCGCCGTTGCCGAGCGGGTCCAGGCCGGCCAGGGCTGGGGTGCGTGGCCGGCGTGCACGGCAAAGCTGGGTATCAGCTGACCTCGGGCCCTGCCCGTCTTCTCGACCCGACCACGGTTCGACGTCGAATCGCTGAGCTGGGCCTGCGGCCCACCAAGCAGCGGGGCCAGAACTTCGTCACCGACGCCAACACCGTACGGCGGATCGTGGTCGCCTCAGGGGTCGGTGCTAAGGACACGGTCTTGGAGATCGGACCGGGACTTGGATCGCTGACCCTGGGTCTGCTCGAGATCGCCGCCCACGTGATCGCTGTGGAGGTCGATCCGGTGCTGGCGGGGGCGTTGCCGGCGACTGTTGCTGATCGGGCGCCGGGATACACCGACCGGCTGACCGTGCTTGAAGCAGATGCGCTCTCCGTCACCGAGCTCCCCGGGGCGCCAACCGCGGTTGTTGCCAACCTGCCGTACAACGTGTCAGTACCCGTGCTGCTTCACCTGCTAGCGTCGTTCGACAGCTGGGACCGCGGCCTGGTCATGGTGCAATCGGAGGTCGCCGACCGCTTGGTCGCCCGCCCCGGCTCGAAGGTCTATGGCGTCCCCTCGGTGAAGATGGCGTGGTACGCCCAGACGGCCCGGGTCGGCACGGTGCCGCCGACTGTCTTCTGGCCGGTTCCGAATGTCGACTCCGGGCTGGTTTCGATCTCTCGGCGCCCGCCGCCGGTGACCACTGCCAGCCGCGAACGAGTGTTCAGAATCATCGATGCGGCCTTCGCCCAGCGGCGCAAGATGCTGCGTGGCGCACTCACCGGGTTGGCCGGCTCATCCACCGTCGCGACCGAGCGGCTGATAGCGGCCGGGGTTGACCCACAGTCGCGCGGCGAGATGCTCACGGTGATTGACTTCGCCCGGATCGCGGAGCAGTTCAGCTAGCCCGCTGCGCCTGCGCAGCGGCGCCGCCAACTCGCGGATAGCCTCAGGATGTGGTGTCTGCCCTTCCACCCGAGCCGGTCGGCGTTCGCGTCCGGGCGCCTGCCAAGATCAACTTAGCGCTCTGCGTGGGACCCCCGCGGCAGGACGGGTACCATCCCCTCGCCACGGTTTACCAAGCGGTGTCGCTGTACGACGAGGTGCACGCCGCCTGGGCGGAGCCAGGCGAGTATACGGTCAGCGTTTCCGGCGAGGGTGCCGATCTGGTGCCGACCGACGAGACCAACCTCGCGCTCCGGGCGGCCCGCCTCCTGGCCCGCGCCTACGGTGAGGGCGACTCTCTGGGCGCCGGGCTATCGATCAAGAAGTCGATCCCGGTGGCTGGCGGCCTGGCCGGCGGTTCGGCCAACGGAGCGGCTGCCCTGCTGGCCTGCGCGGTCCTTTGGGACCTGGACGTAGGACTGGAGGAGTTGACCGTTCTCGCCGCCGAGCTCGGTAGCGACGTGCCGTTCGCGCTGCTCGGCGGCACTGCCCTCGGGAGCGGTCGCGGAGAGCATGTCGTACCGGTTCTGGCGCGAGGTGGCTACCACTGGGTACTGGCTTTCGGCCACCACGGCCTGTCGACGCCGGCCGTCTATCGCCGCCACGACCAAATGGGCGCGAGGATGGCGGGCCCCGCCGACGCCGGCAAGCTGCCACATGACGTGGGCGGCCGGGCGCGGGCTCCGGAGGTCCCTCCCGCGCTGATGAACGCACTGCGCGGTGGAGATCCTGCCGCTGTGGGAGCGGCGCTGGTCAACGACCTTCAGCCGGCTGCTCTCGATCTGCAGCCGCGGCTGCGCCAGGTGCTCGAAGCGGGAGTGGAGTACGGCGCCTTGGGCGCGCTGGTGTCGGGATCGGGCCCCACGTGCGCCTTCCTGGCCGCCAGCGAAGCGGCGGCTGTCGAGCTGAGCGTGGCCTTGAGCGCCGACGGCCAATGCCGGGCCGTGCGCCGTGCCACAGGTCCGGTGACGGGCGCTCGCGTCATCGGCTGAGGTCAGTCGGATGACTTCAACAGGTGCCGCAGGGTCCGGACGAGTTGATCTTGATCCGCCTTGTCGATGGAGGCAAGGATCGTCTGCTCGGCGGCGAGCAGGTCCGCCAAGGCCGCGTCAACTTTCGCGCGGCCCGTGTCGGTAAGCCGAACCAACACTCCGCGGCGATCGCCGGGGTGATCGTCCCGTTCGACCAACCCGCGGGCGGCCAGCCGGTCGACTCGATTCGTCATGGTGCCGGAGGTGACCAGAGTTTCCCTGACCAGCTGGCCGGGAGAGAGCGAAAAGGGTTCGCCCGACCGGCGCAGGGCGGCAAGGACGTCGAACTCATAGGACTCCAGCCCATGTGAACCGAAGGCGTTCGCACGATGACGGTCGACGCGGTGAGCCAGCCTGGTGATTCGGGAGAGCACCTGCATCGGGGCAACATCAAGGTCCGGGCGTTCTCGACGCCAGGCCGCGACGATGCCATCGACCTCGTCCGCCTCGGTCTCGGAACTGGCCACAGCCGAATCCTAGAAGTCGCGGGCCTCGAATGATCAGATCTTCAGATCAGCGTCGCTCTTCGGCATAGTGGCGGCCAGGAAAACGATGCCGGCACAGAGGACCGCCGGCACGATCATGGCGTGGTGCAGACCGAGTTGCTGAACGAAGAATCCGATCACCGCCGGGCCCATCAGGAACGCGGCGTAGCCGAAGGTCACGACCACGGCGAGCACGCGCCCGCCCCCGATGTGACCGGCGACGGCGTAGACCTGGGGGGCGATCATGCCGACACCGAAGCCGACGAGCCCCCAGCCCACGATCAGTAACGGCAGCCCGCTGACCAGCGACACCATCAGATAGCCGGCAGCGGCGCATGCGCCACCGAAGCGGACGACGGCCCGACGGCCGAATCGCGCCACCAGACGATCCCCGACCAACCGGATCGCGACCATCATGCCGCTGACGGCGACGAGTCCCAGCGAGCCGGTGGTCGAGTCCACGTTGGCGACCGTGGTGACGTGGAGTGAGGACCAATCGACGGCGGTGCCTTCGGACAACCCGAAGGCCAGTGCCATCACTCCGAGCAGCCAGGCCATCCTTGGAATGCGGATACGAACCCCGTCGACGGTGTGCTCAACGACAGCCGCTTCCGGAGTGATCTTGATCAGCACGGCCAGCGTCACCACGCCGGCAATCGCGAGCATGATCATCAGTGGCGTCACGATCGAGCCGCCGGTCAGGCCGAGAATGCTTGCCATGATCAATACGCTGCCGGCGCCCACCAGGTTGCCGACGGAGAAAAAGGCGTGAAAGAAGCTCATGATGGGCCGATGGCGGGCGGCTTCCACCTGGACGCCCAGTGCGTTCATGGCGACGTCCATCGCGCCGTTCCCCAGCCCGATGAGAACGGCGCCCAGGACCGCGACAGCGAAGCTTGGGGCGAAGCCGAACACCAGGGCGGCGAGCACGATCACTGGCATAGCGCCGAGCGAGACCTTGCGGGCGCCGATCGCATCGGCCAGCCGACCACCGATCTGCATGGACAAGATGCCGGCCGCGCCGCCGCAGAAAAGCAAGACGGCGATCTCCGAGAAGCTGAGGTCCAGCTTGACTCGCAGTGAGGGCAGCGCACCTCCGTAGCCCCCGAGCAGCAAACCGTTGATGGTGAACAAGGCAGTGACGGCGATCGCGGCAGTACGGCTGGCGAGTGCGGGGCGCGATGGCGTGTGAAGGGCTGTAGAAGGCATGATCCTGAGTCGTCTAAAACGTTACAGAAAGGGTAATGACAGCCGCCCCTCGACGCAAATCGGCCCCTTAGCCCTCGCCGCAGCGGATTCGCTCCGGTTCACATCCGAGCGTGCCCATGGCCGACCGGAGGAAAGATGCGCCCGAATTGGTCGGGCAAGGGGACAGCGTCCGGTAAGCGTCCCGGGACCGCACATGCAAGGTCCGCTGTGCGTAATCTTGTTCCTGGTCGGCCGCAGGCTGGCCGCCGACGGTGCAGCCTGATCGAGCAGGAGGTTGCACGGTCCCCGGTTGGTCTGTCGGCAGGGCCCGCCTGACTTTGAATCAGGATTAGCGACGTAGGTTCGACTCCTACCCGGGGAGCGCCCGACCAGCCGGACCGCTGCCAGGACGGGGCCTAGGCTCAGTTCCCTAGGCGGTCCGTACACGGGCGTCGCGCACGACTCTCAAGGAGCGCCCGTTGCCCAGCCCCGACGTCGCCAGCCCTGCGCTGTCCCCGCCCGTCGCCGCGGTAGTGGTCTTGGCGGCCGGTGAGGGTAAACGCATGAAGTCCTCGCGGTCGAAGCTCCTGCATGAGATCGCCGGACACTCACTGGTCAGCTATTCGATCCGCACCGCGACCAGCCTCGAACCGGAGCGGGTCATCGTGGTTGTTGGGCATGGCCGCGACCAGGTCGAAGCACATCTAGCCGAGATCGCGCCCCACGTGATCATCGCCGTCCAGGACGAGCAACTCGGCACCGGGCACGCAGTCCAGGTGGCGCTGAGCGAGCTGCCCGACATCTCCGGTGAGGTCGTCGTCACCTACGGCGACGTTCCGCTGCTGAGCCCGGAGACGTTGGCCGAGCTGGTCGTGTCCCATCGGACGAACGGGTCGGCGGTAACAGTGCTGACCGCCAATATGGCCGATCCGAGCGGTTACGGCCGGATCATCCGAGACGCCGACGACCTGGTCAGCCGGGTTGTCGAGCACAGGGATGCTGGGCCGGAAGAGCTCTCGATCACCGAGATCAATTCCGGTATCTACGTCTTCGACGCTGAGACGTTGCGCAGCGCGCTGGCCGGGCTCCGCTCCGACAACGCGCAGGGTGAGCTTTACCTGACCGACGTGGTCGAGGTCGCTCGTCGGGCGGGCAAGGCCGTGCGGGCGCACGTCATCTTCGATCTTTGGCAGACCGAGGGCGTCAACGACCGAGTGCAGCTTGCGGCGATGGGCGCGGAACTGAACCGGCGCATCCTGGTGGACTGGATGCGAGCCGGCGTCACGGTGGTTGATCCTGCCACCACATGGGTGCACAGCTCGGTCGACCTGGCGCCTGACGTGACGCTGCTGCCGGGAACATTCTTGGAGGGTGCTACTTCGGTCGGCGCGGGGGCGACGATCGGGCCGGACACCACGTTGATGGACGTCGAGGTTGGGGAGCGGGCGGTGGTCACTCGCACCCACGGATCCCTCAGCGTCATCGGTGCGGATGCCAGTGTCGGACCATTCGCTTACCTGCGTCCGGGCACGATTCTTGGGCCCCGTAGCAAGATCGGCACATTCGTCGAGGCGAAGAACGCGCGGCTGGGAGCCGGAGCCAAAGCGCCGCACCTGAGCTATCTCGGGGACGCGGAGATCGGCGACGGAGCCAACATCGGCGCCGGAGTGATCTTCGCCAACTACGACGGTGTGGCGAAGTCCACGACCACCGTCGGGGACTACAGCTTCGTGGGCAGCGATAGCGTCCTGGTCGCACCCGTACGGCTTGCCGAGGGCACGTACGTGGCGGCCGGCTCGGTGATCACCGGCGACGTCGGGCCCGGCGAGCTGGCGGTGAGTCGGGCACGCCAGCGCAATGTCGCAGGCTGGGTGGCGAGAAAACGCGCCGGTACCAAGACAGCCGCGGCGGCGGAAGCCGCGCAGTCGCGTCTTGAGCCTGCCGAAGCGCCTCCTGAGCGCCCCGAGGGGCCGCCCAACGGGACGCCGGGGGAGGGCGCAGAGTGACCGGCTTCAAGAAGCCCAATGTCAAACACTTGATGCTCTTCTCGGGTCGGGCGTACCCCGAGCTGGCCCAGGAGATCGCCGATCTCATGGGCGTCGACATCGTCGCCACTCGCGCGCTGAACTATGCCAACTCTGAGATCTATGTCCGGTTCGAGGAGTCGGTACGCGGCTCCGATGCGTTTGTGATCCAAAGTCACGCGGCGCCGGTCAATGAGTGGCTGATGGAACAGTTGATCATGGTCGACGCCCTGAAGCGGGCGTCGGCGAAGCGCATCACCGTGGTGGCTCCCTTCTACCCCTACGCACGCCAGGACAAAAAGCATCGCGGCCGAGAGCCGATCTCCGCCCGGTTGATTGCCGACTTGTTCCGTACGGCCGGGGCCAATCGGCTGATGTCGGTGGATCTGCACGCCGCGCAGATCCAGGGCTTCTTCGACGGGCCGGTGGACCACCTGTGGGCGCTGCCGGTGCTCGCGGATTATGTGCGCGATCACTACGACACGTCGACGATGACAGTGGTGTCGCCGGATGCGGGCCGCGTTCGGCTGGCGGACATGTGGACCGACCGGTTGAACAGCGCCTTGGCGATCATCCATAAGCGGCGCGATCCCAATGTGGCGAACACCGTCGCGGTGCATGAGGTCGTCGGCGACGTTTCCGGCAAGGTGTGCCTGCTGGTCGACGACATGATCGATACCGCCGGCACGATCTGCCAGGCGGCTGAAGCCCTCAAGGCCCGCGGCGCTCGGTCGGTGATCGCAGCCGCCACCCACGCGGTGCTGTCCGGGCCCGCGTACGACCGGTTACAGGCTTCGGCATTCCAGGAAGTGATCGTGACCAACACGCTGCCGATCCCGGCCGAGCGCCGCTTCGAGAGCCTGACCGTGCTCTCCATCGCTCCGCTGATCGCCCGAGCGATCCACGAGGTCTTCGAGGATGGCTCGGTGACGAGCCTCTTCGCGGGTCAGAGCTAGCCTGGACGAGGTTGGCGGCATTACCCGCCGTCCGCTAAGGTAGTTCGGTTGCCTCGGCGAGGGTCGCAGGACCGTAATCGACGAAGAAGCGCTACGACTTCCTCGCTGGGCGCCCCGTGAAGTAGACAACGCAGAAGTTCGAGGAGTTCGTTCGTGCCCGAGGTCAAGCTCATCGCCGAATCGCGTACCGAGTTCGGCAAGGGTGCTGCCCGCCGGATCCGCCGCGCCGACAAGATACCCGCCGTCCTCTACGGCCACGGCACCGCTCCCATCCACATCACGCTGCCGGGCCACGAAACGCTGCTCGCGCTCCGTACAGCGAACGCGCTGTTGTCGATCAACGTCGATGGCAAGGCGCAGCTCGCGCTGCCCAAGCAGGTCCAGCGCGACCCGATCAAGCACACCATCGAACACGTCGACCTGGTGATCGTCCGGCGGGGTGAGAAGGTGACCGTTGACGTTCCCGTGCACGTGGAAGGTGAGGCGGCCAGCGAAACGTTGGTGGTCGTCGAGCACTCTGCGGTGACCATTGAGGCTGAAGCGACACACATCCCACAGTCGATTGTGGTTTCGGTCGAGGACCTCCAGGCGGGCACTCAGATTTTGGCCAGTGACCTCTCGCTGCCGGATGGCTCTACGCTCGCACTCGACCCTGAGACCTTGATCGTCAACATCACCGCCGCCCAGAGTGCCGAAGCCGCAGCCGCCGAACTGGCAGAAGCGGAGGCTGAAGCAGGCATCGAGCCCACGATGGTCGCGGAGGCGGGTGGCGAGGAGCCGGAGGCCGGCACGGAGCCAGCGACCTCGACGGCTGAGGGCGCATAGCCCGCCGATCGTGGAGCCTTGGCTGGTCGTCGGGCTCGGCAATCCTGGTCCGGCGTACGCGGCGCACCGGCACAACATCGGTTACGTCATTGTCGACGAGCTGGCCCGCCGGCTGGGCATTCGCTTCGGTGCTCCGCGCGGAATGCGGGCGGAGGTAGCAGAGGGCCGGCTGGGGCCCATCGGACCTGACGCCGTCCGGGTGATCTTGGCCAAGTCGCGGACGTTCATGAACGAGACCGGCGGTGCGGTCGCCGGCCTGCTGAATTATTTCAAGATCACTCCCAGCCGGCTCGTCGTGGTGCACGACGAGCTCGATATAGACCTGGGCCAGCTGAGGAGCAAGGTCGGCGGCGGAGACAACGGCCACAATGGGCTGAAGTCCATCCGCAAATCAGTCGGCACCGGCGACTTCTACCGCGTCCGGTTCGGAGTTGGTCGCCCGCCCGGCCGGCAGGATCCAGCCGATTTCCTGCTCAGTAACTTCTCGGCCAGCGAGCGGGACTCGCTTGCCGTGGAGGTGGAGCGCGCGGCCGACGCCGTCGAATCGCTGGTCACGGTTGGCCTGGACCGCACCCAGAGCGCGTACAACTCCTGACCGCAGTCGGCAACCGGTCTAGACTCCAGCGGCCGGCATGCCTCATCGAGGAACGGCCGGTTGCCATACGGAAGGGCGACGGTCACCGGAGGAGATAGGTAGGTTGGGTCGGTGAGCCTTGCGGGACTTGTTGACCTGCTGATCGCAGATCCCACCGTCGCTGCGACGATCAGCGATGCGCGTTCGCGCGCCCTTCGCGCGTTGGACATCACTGCCCCGGCGCCGATGCGCCCGCTGCTTGCTGCCGCGCTTGCGGCGTCGGAGGATCGCGGCGGAGCCGGTCAGCCAGTCCTGTTGGTGACGTCCACGTTTCGTGAGGCCGAGGACGTCACGGCGGCCGTCGCGTCGCTCGTCGGGCAAGACCAAGTCGCCTACTATCCGGCCTGGGAGACCCTGCCGCACGAGCGACTGAGTCCTCGGTCGGACACGGTCGGTCGCCGGTTGGCGGTGCTGCGCCGGCTCGCCGGACGGGCCGAGGAGCCGCCACCGAAGATCATCGTTGCTCCCATCCGGAGCGTCTTGCAGCCGCAGGTCAAGGGCCTCGCCGATCTTCGTCCGGTACGGCTGGCGGTCGGGTCAGACATCGACCTCGCTGAGCTAGCCCAAGCTCTGGTGGACGCCGCGTATGTTCGCGTTGATCTTGTGGAGCGGCGCGGTGAATTCGCGGTGCGAGGCGGCATTGTCGACGTGTTCCCCCCGACCGAGGAGCATCCCGTACGAGTCGACTTCTTCGGCGACACCGTCGAGGAGATCCGCCACTTCTCCGTTGCTGACCAGCGATCCGACGAGCTGACACTCGCCGAGATCACCGCGTCGCCATGCCGGGAACTGCTGCTCACCGACGAGGTTCGGGCCCGGGCCGCGGCACTGGCTGAACAGCACCCAGAGCTGATGGAAATGCTGGACAAGATCGTTCAGGGTCACGCGGTCGACGGGATGGAAGCCCTCTCGCCGGCCCTGGTCGACGGCATGGAGCTCCTGGTTGACGTGCTGCCAGCCGAGACCGTCGTGCTGATCAGTGACCCCGAGCTGGTTCGGGGGAGAGCTATCGACTTGGTGAAAACAAGTGAGGAATTTCTTCGAGCGTCGTGGGCGGCTGCCGCCGGCGGAGGACAAGCGCCGATCGACCTCGGTGCATCTGCGTATCAGCCGCTGGCTGAGGTTCGGCGGGCGGCCCTGGCCCGCGGTCTGCTCTGGTGGACGGTGTCGCCGTTCAGTGCCGGCCCTTCGACAGGCTCAGGGCGCGAGTGGGGCAGCTCAGGGCCGGAGGTGCGCACCGAGGAAGGCGAGGTGATCGACTTCTCCACGCAGGTCGATACCACTGGTGTGGAGTCCCGTACGATCGCCGGCCGGGTCGCCGAGACCTATCGGGGCGACACCGAGGCGGCCGTGGCCGACATCATGGATCGCATCCGTTCCGGCTGGCGGGTCGCCGTGGTGGCCGAAGGTCGAGGCACCAGCCAGCGGCTCGCCGAGGTGCTGACCGAGCGCGAACTGCCGATCCGACTCGTCGATCGGCTGGACGACACCCCGGAAGCGGGCATCGCGACCCTCGTCACCGGCGAGCTCAGCCACGGGTTCACCGCGGACGCGGTGCAGCTTGCCGTCCTTACTGCGCGGGATCTGTCGGGGCAACGGGCAGCAGACAAAGCCAGCCGGCGGATGCCTGCTCGCCGCAAGAACCAGATCGATCCGCTGGAGTTGGTCTCCGGCGATCCGGTGGTGCATAGCCAGCACGGGGTCGGTCGCTATGTCGAGATGGTGCAGCGGCCGGTCGCGGGCTCGGTCCGGGAGTATCTGGTGATCGAATACGCACCGTCGAGACGCGGCCAGCCGGGAGACCGGCTTTACGTACCCATGGACTCACTCGACCAGGTCACCCGCTATGTGGGCGGTGAGAACCCGACGCTGGATCGGATGGGCGGGGCTGATTGGGCCAAGCGGAAGGGCCGGGCCCGCAAGGCGGTACGTGAGATCGCCGCCGAGTTGATCAAGTTGTATGCCGCCCGGCAGGCGACCCGGGGACACGCCTTCTCACCGGACACCGCCTGGCAGCGTGAGCTGGAGGACGCCTTCAGTTTCGTCGAGACTCCCGACCAGCTGGCCGCCATCGAGGAAGTCAAGCGGGACATGGAACAGGTCGTGCCCATGGACCGGCTGATCTGCGGCGACGTGGGATACGGCAAGACCGAGATCGCCGTACGGGCCGCTTTCAAGGCCGTGCAGGACGGCAAACAGGTGGCAATTCTGGTGCCGACCACCCTCCTCGTTCAGCAGCACCATGCCACGTTCGCCGACCGGTACGCCGGTTTCCCGATCAACGTCGCACCCCTCAGCCGGTTCCAGAGCGACGCCGAAGCACAGGCGACGGTGGAGGGGCTCAAGGGCGGCCGGGTCGACGTGGTAGTCGGCACACATCGGCTGCTGTCGGGGGATATTTCCTTCAAGGACTTGGGCCTGGTCATCATCGATGAGGAGCAGCGCTTCGGCGTCGAGCACAAGGAACAGCTCAAGCGGCTACGCACCCATGTCGACGTGCTCGCGATGTCTGCGACGCCGATCCCACGAACCCTGGAGATGGCGGTCACCGGCATCCGCGAAATGAGCACCATGGCGACGCCTCCTGAGGAGCGCCACCCAGTGCTGACCTTCGCGGGCCCGTACGACGAGGCCCAGGTGACCGCCGCCATCCGCCGCGAGCTGCTGCGGGAGGGCCAGGTGTTCTACGTGCACAACCGGGTGCAGAGCATTGACAAGACCGCCCGGCGGGTCGCCGAGCTGGTGCCCGAGGCGCGGGTCGTCACCGCGCACGGGCAGATGAACGAGCAGCGTCTGGAACAGGTCATGATCGACTTCTGGGAACGCCGCGCCGACGTGCTCGTCTGCACCACCATCGTGGAGGCGGGGCTCGACATCTCCAGCGCCAACACGCTGCTGATCGAGCGCGCCGACGCCCTTGGACTCTCCCAGCTGCACCAGCTTCGGGGGCGGGTCGGTCGCAGCCGGGAGCGGGGGTATGCCTACTTCCTCTACCCGCCTGAGAAGCCGCTCACCGAAACTGCGCATGATCGACTGGCCACCATCGCGGCGCACAGTGATCTTGGCGCAGGCATGGCCGTGGCGATGAAGGACCTGGAGATCCGCGGCGCCGGCAACCTCTTGGGCGGCGAGCAATCAGGCCACATCGCCGACGTCGGCTTCGACCTCTATATCCGGCTCGTCGGCGAGGCGGTGGCCGAATTCCGCGGTGAAGACAGCGAGCCCGAGCCTGAAATGCGGATCGAACTGCCGGTTGAGGCGCATCTGCCCACCGACTACGTCGAATCCGAGCGGCTGCGGCTGGAGATGTACAAGCGCCTTGCGGAAGTGCGCAGTGAAGCCGACGTCAAGGGGGTTGAAGCCGAGCTTGCCGACCGCTACGGACCACTGCCTGCGGAGGTGGACAACCTGCTGGCGGTGGCTCGATTCCGGCTGCTCGCGCGGTCGGCTGGCTTGACCGAGATCGTCTCGCAGGGCAACTTCGTCCGCTTCGGGCCCGTGCAGCTGGTCGAGTCCCGGCGGCTGAGACTGCAGCGGCTCTATCCGCGCAGCGTGGTCAAGGAGGCGGCGAAGATTGCGCTTGTGCCCCGCCCGATGAGCTCGCAGATCGGCGGAGATCCGGTGCGCGACGCGGCCTTGTTGGCCTGGTGTACCAAGGTGGTCACCGATGTCTTCGATAGCGCCGACATGCCGGAGCGGCTTCGGACCGTGTCATAGGATCGCTCGCGGCTTCACTTTCGAGAACGGATCTTCAATGGGTTTGCTCCGCACGCGGCAGTCGAGGCGGGCCGGTCTGGCCGGCGTGTTCTTGCTGGCGCTGGCGGTCAGCGGTTGCGCGAACGCCGAGCCGGGAGTCGTCGCTTACGTCGACGACGATCGGATTACCCAGCGGCAGGTCGACGACGCCGTGGAAGCAATCTCGGCGACACTCGAGGAAGGTCAGCGGGTCTCCAGCCAGGCCGTCGTCAACGCCATGATCCATGGCGAGTTGGCGGAGCAGATCGCGGCGCGCCAGAACATCGCGATCAGCGACAGTGAGCGGGACGAGGTGCTCAAGGGCAGCAATCTCGCTCCGCTGCTCCAGGTTGAGGGAGCTCGGCCGGTACTCGACGACATCGCCGACGAGCAGATTGTCGCTTCCAAGCTGGGCCAGGAGTACTTCGCCGAGCTCGGCAGGATCAACGTCACGTTGAATCCGCGACTTGGTGTGCTGGATCCGCAGCAGAAGACCATCATTGAGAATCAGTCGAGCTCGCTCGCGTCCCCGCCGCCCGCCAGCCCCACGCCCTGAGTCGATGGACCACCCGCAACTCGCACGGCTGATCGAGGTCATGGCGACTTTGCGGCAGCAGTGCCCCTGGGATGCCGAGCAGACCCACGAATCACTGGTGCAGTACCTGATTGAGGAGACTGCCGAGACCATCGAGGCGGTCGAAACCGGCGATCGGGATCATCTGCGTGAGGAGCTGGGGGACTTGCTGCTGCAGGTGATCTTCCATGCCGAGATCGCTGCCGAACGCGACGACGGTTTCACCATCGACGACATCGCGGCCGGTATCGCGGACAAGTTGATCGCCCGGCATCCATATGTCTTCGCCACCGACGAGACGCCAGCCGATCTCCACTTCAGCTGGGAGCAGCGCAAGGCCGCCGAAAAAGGCAGGACGTCGGTGCTGGAGGGTATCCCCGACCAGCTGTCGTCCCTGGCTCGCGCGAGCAAGATCGTCAGCCGGGTGCGGTCCCGGCGGGTTGCCGTCGACCTGTCCAGCGAGCCGATCGACAAAGATGATCTTGGGGCGCAGGTGCTCGCTCTGGTGGCCCGTGGCCAGGCCAGCGGCATCGATCCCGACCAAGCGGTACGGGCGGCCGTGCGGGGCCTCGAGGCCCGGGTGCGGGTCAGCGAAGCTGGCCAGAACGCGCACCTCGCGGGCTAGGCTGAACGCATGTCCGAGCCGCCCGGTCCCCGGAACTACCCGTCGCCGCCCGACGGGCCGATGGAGCCCGGACCACGGCAGCCGCCATCGCAGGGCGGATATCAGCCGCAGCAGCCGCCTCACACCGGCGATGAGCAGTGGCCGCAGTCGGAGACTGAATATCAGCAGCGGCCGCAGCCTCAAACCGGATATCAGCAGCGGCCGCAGCCTCAAACCGGATATCACCAACAGCCCCGACAGGGATATCAGCAGCAGCCTCAACGGGGATACCAGCAGCAACCGCCGTACGCGCCGCACCAGGCGTACAGCGTGCACCAACCCAGCGAGGAAACGACGCGCGATGCGCAAGCCGCCCTGGCCGCTCGGATGGAACTTGGTCCGGAGTACTCCGAACACGTCGCGGCGGGACTAGCGGAGCGGGTTGAGGAGCTCGCCGCGCTGCGCGCGGGGGAGCTTCGTCATGAGGCCGAGGTCGTGAACTCAGCCAGCCGCATGGATCAATCTAGTCGGACCAGGCAGTTCGTCCTGGGCATCGTGTCGCTCGCCGTCGGCGTACCGATCACCGCGATTTCAGCCACGAACACCGATCCGGGCCTGATAGGCGTCGCAATCTCCTGGCTCGGCATCGTCGGCGTCAACGTGGTCCACGCTCGGGCCAACCGACCGCAACAGTAGGTCTTCGCCGCTGAATCTGCGGACGCACCGGCTGGGTCTCCGGCGCTCGAGGGCGGCGCGCCGATAGGCTGACGGCAATATCTCTGTGCTCCGAGACCGGGTGACCTACCAGTCGGGGCGACATCGGAAAGGCGACACTCGTGGCCAGTATTGAGTTCATCGGCGCGCGCGAGATCCTCGACTCACGCGGCAACCCGACGGTTGAGGTTGAGGTCATTCTCGACGACGGCTCCGAGGGTCGTGCCGCAGTGCCCTCCGGCGCCTCGACCGGAGCCTTCGAGGCCGTGGAGCTTCGTGACGGCGAAAGCCGCTATGGCGGCAAGGGCGTCACCAAGGCAGTGCTCGGCGTCATTGATCAATTGGGACCCGAACTGATCGGCTACGAGGCCAGCGAACAGCGCCTCATTGACCAGGCCATGCTCGACTTGGACGGTACTGACAACAAGAGCAAGATCGGCGCCAACGCCATTCTCGGCGTCTCGCTCGCCGTCGCTCACGCCGCTGCACACTCCGCCGAACTGCCGCTCTACCGATATGTCGGTGGTCCGAACGCCCACCTGCTGCCGGTCCCCATGATGAACATCGTCAATGGCGGAGCTCACGCAGACTCCGGTGTTGACGTGCAGGAGTTCATGATCGCCCCGATCGGCGCCCCGACGTTTCGGGATGCCCTCGAGATGGGGGCAGGCGTCTACCACACCTTGAAGTCGGTGCTGAGAAAGTCGGGCTACGCGACCGGGCTCGGCGACGAGGGCGGCTTCGCTCCGGCGTTGCCAGTGAACGTCGCCGCGTTGGAACTGATCTCGTCAGCGGTCGAGGGTGCCGGACTTCAGCTGGGCAGCGATGTCGCGTTGGCGCTTGACGTGGCCAGCACGGAGTTCTTCGAGGGTGGCACCTATACCTGGGAGGGCAACGCGAGATCTTCAGATGAGATGACCGCGATCTATGAGCAGTGGACGAATGACTTCCCGATCGTCTCGATCGAAGATCCCCTTGCCGAGGACGATTGGGCAGGCTGGAGCGCCCTCATGAGCGGGCTGGGCGAGAGGGTGCAGGTGGTGGGTGACGACCTCTTCGTCACCAACGTGAGCCGGCTGCAGCGCGGCATCGCCGAGAAAGCGGCCAGCGCGCTACTGGTGAAGGTGAATCAGATCGGAACGCTGACCGAGACGCTGGACGCCGTCGACCTGGCCCACCGCGCCGGCTTCCGTTGCATGATGAGCCACCGCTCGGGCGAGACCGAGGACACGACGATTGCCGACCTGGCGGTGGCGACGAACTGCGGGCAGATCAAATCGGGTGCACCGGCCCGTACCGATCGGGTGGCCAAGTACAACCAGCTGCTGCGGATCGAGGAGGACCTCGACGACGCCGCCCGCTATGCCGGGGCGTCGGCGTTCCCACGGTTCACCGCTTCGGCGGAGTAGAGGGCGAACATGGCGTCCGGCCCACGGTCGACCGCGCGCCCAGGCGCCGGTCCCGGCCGAGGCCGTGCGCGGGCCCGCAAACCGGTCAAGCGGCCGCCGACGCCCGCACGAAAACCGCCTGAGACAGTTGCGCCGACGACCACGACGGCATGGCGGTTCCCACGGCCCCCGTCGGGCCTGACGACTCGGGCCATCGCGTTGGCCGTGGTGTTCTTGATCTTGACCATCTCGTACGCCACGAGCTTGCGCATCTACTTTCATCAGTCGCGCCAGATCGCCACCGCGCGCGCGGAGATCACGTCCCGGCAGCAACACATCGCCGAGCTACAGGGCGAGCTGGCCCGTTGGAATGACGTTCAGTACGTCAAGACGCAGGCCCGTGACCGGCTGGGCTGGGTCATTCCCGGTGAAACAGGCTTTCGGGTGATCGGGCCGGACGGAAAGCCGCTCGGTGGGGGAGCGGAGATCGGGTCGGGCACAAAGCCGCTTGAAACCTCCACCGATGCCTGGTGGTCACGGCTCTGGGGTTCGGTGGAAGCGGCCGACAACCCCAGC
>DATFOP010000150.1:0-8477 GCA_035265505.1 Propionibacteriaceae bacterium
CGCCGGCCGCCCGGTCGATGTGGCCGTGTCCGGGATCGCAGCCGACTCCCTCGGTGCGCGCCGGGTCGGCGAGATAGCCTTCCGCATCGCCTCCCGAGTCGCTCCGACTTCAGTCCTCGTGAGCGAGGATGCCATCGTCGCCGCGCGATCCCAGCTGTGGCGCAGTTTCCGGATCGCGGCCGAGCACGGCGCTGCCGCGGCCTTCGCCGCGCTCACCGACGCTGCATACGTACCAGCCTCCGGCGAAAAGGTCGCGGTCGTCATCTGCGGTGCCAACACCGATGTGTGCACCCTTGAGCCCGAAGCCGGCTAGGCAATATCCGGCTAGAGCGCTGCAGAGCCGACGACGGCACGCTACGCTGCCGCCTGCGCCAATGGACACCTTGAGCGACTAGTCGCCATAGACCTGAGGCAACCCCGGACCACCAACCCCTGAGAAGGATGTTCGATGGATGCCGACGCCCCGCAGGACGCCGTGCCGTCGGACGGCACGGCCAGTGGCGGACCACTAAGTCGACGCCGGTTCCTTACCTACGTCGTCGCGGCCCCCGTACTGACCGTTGCCGCCACCAGCGCCGGTGCCGTGATAGCCCCCGGCAAGGCGCATGCCGTCGTGCCGAGCCCGCCGCAGCCGGAGAACACCGCCGACTTCGGTGACCTCATCAAGGTGCTGACGAAGCAAGCTCAGCACCTTCTCGTACTCGAGGTGACGCCGGAGAATCGGATCGTCTTCCGACTACCCCGTGCCGAGGTCGGGCAGGGCATCACGACGGCACTCGCCATGGTGGTTGCTGACGAGATCGACGCGCGCCTCGTTGACGTTGACGTTCCGTTGGAGGACGCTCGCCAGGACCTCGGAACTGCACAGTCCACCGGCGCGTCGTCCTCGATTCGCTCCCTATGGGACCCGGTGCGCTCCGTAGCTGCACAGGCCCGCGCCCGACTCGTTACCGCCGCAGCCGATCGGTGGGGTCTGCCCGCAGGTTCGCTGAGCACGCGGGATACCGCGGTCTGGGCTCCTGATGGCCGCTCCGCGACCTACGGGTCGCTCACCGAGGCCGCCGCCAAGGTGCTCGTACTAGCGGTATCGACCAATCCGAAGCCGTCATCGGAATACCGTCTCATCGGCACGGCAACTCCCCGGATCGACGCACGGAGCATCGTGACCGGCGCGGCGAAGTTCGCTCTCGATGTCCATGTCCCGGGCGCAGTACCGACCGTCGTGATCAGACCGCCGACCCTCAGGGGTACGGTGCAGGCGTACGACGCATCTGCGGCTCGCCAGATGCCCGGGGTGGTGGCGATCACTGAGCTGCCGACCGGCGTGGCGGTCAGCGCAAACACGTTCGACCAGGCCCTGAAGGCGACATCGGCGGTTCTGGTGGTCTGGGGCTCCGGAACGGTCGACGGGGTCTCCGATGCCGACATCAAGGCCAAGCTCGCCGCGGCGATCCCCCCGGTGACGGCACCGCTTCCGCTGACGAAAGCCGTGGATGCGACCTTCTCGTTCGCATTCGTGAACCACGCCCCGATGGAGGTCGGCAGCGCGGTGGCCGATGTCCAATCCGGGTCGGCGCGGGTCTGGGTGGCGACCAAGTCGCCGGCCAGTGCTCAGTCCGCGGTCGCCGAGGCCATCGGGCTCAGCGCCGATGAGGTGACCCTGCACGTCACACGGGGCGGCGGCTCGTTCGGTCGTCGGCTCTATCACGAGCCGGCAGTGGAGGCAGCGCGTGTGTCACAGGCGGTCGGTCGGCCGGTGAAGCTCATGTGGACCCGCAACGATGACATGCGCCATGGCCGCGTACGGCCGCGCAGCCATCATCAGTTGCGCGCCGTGCACTCCCGGGGCGAGGTGCTGTCCTACGACCACCGCATGTCGTGTGTGGAACTGGACCTGACGGGGAGCGGCAAGCAGCAGGTGCTGGTCGAGACCGGCTACGTCAGCCCCACGATCGGCACGGCCTTCTTCAATCTGAGCGTGTCCTGCCCGTACAACTTCGGAGCCGTCATCGAGACCCTCACTGAGGTCTCTTACGACATGCCGACCGCTTCGTGGCGATCGGTCTACTCCGGCCAAACTCGCACGGCTGAAGAAATACTCGTTGACGAGATCGCAAAGGCGATGGGAGTCGACGCGGTCGCCATGCGCCAGAAGTTCCTGAAAACGGCCGAGGCTCGCGCCGTGCTCGACAAGGTAGCCACCGAAGGCAACTGGGGCCGGGCGATGTCGGCTGGGACCGGTCAGGGCGTGGCGGTGCATGCCGAGTACCGGAGCACCGCGGCATGTCTCGTCGAAATCAACTGCACCGGCGCAAAGCCCCGGGTCACTAAGGCGGTCATCGCGCTGGACGTGGGGCGCCAGGTGAATCCGACCGGTCTGCGAGCCCAGGCCATGGGCAGCCTGATGGACGGGATCAGCACGGTGCTGTTGGCCGGGAACCACCTGGATAACGGCGCGTTCAGAGAGGGCAGCTTCAGCGACTTCCGGTACGCCCGCCAGGCGGACGCGCCTCTGACGTGCGACGTGCACCTTGTCGGCGGAACCGGTGCGCCCGGTGGCGTCGGTGAGCTGTGCGTTCCGGCGGCGGCGGGCGCGGTGGCCAACGCCTACGCCCGCGCCACCGGCGCCAAGCCCCGTACCTTCCCGATCAACTTCTGAGGAGCGCCCGGTGCCCAGCTATGCCTTCCAGCTCAACGGCGAAAATGTCACAGTCGACGCGCCAGCCGACATGCCCCTGCTCTGGGTCCTGCGGGACCTGCTCGGCGTAACCGGGCCTAAGTACGGATGCGGCGTCGGCGTGTGCCGCGCGTGTACCTCCCATGTGAACGGCCGGGCGGTGCAGGTATGCACGATCACTGCGGCTGACGTCGAAGGAAAGTCGGTCACCACGATCGAGGGCCTGGCTCCTGAAGGTGGCCTGCACCCGGTGCAGCAGGCGTGGCTCGATGAGGACGTTGCCCAATGTGGCTTCTGCCAGCCCGGGCAGATCATGCAGGCGGCCGCACTGCTCAAGACCAACCGGCGGCCATCCGACGCCGACATCGACCAGATCATGAATGTCTGCCGCTGCGGCACCTATTGCCGGATCCGCAAGGCGATCAAGCGCGCCGCGTCCACGACGTGAACACAAGCGGACCGAGCGCTCCAGTCACGCCACCGGCCTCCGGCGCCGTTGCGGGCGACGCCACCAAATCGCCAGCCGGCTTGCTGCTCGCGGCAGGGGCGGGACGTCGCATGGGCATGCCCAAGGCCCTCGTCGGCGACTGGCTGGCACGCGGAGTCGACGTCCTCGCCGCAGCCGGATGCAGCTCGATCGTCGTGGTCCTTGGCGCGGCACAAGAGCAGGCGGCGGCGCTACTGAACGGCCGGGCCGTCATTGTGGCGGCTGCTGCGGACTGGAGCGGTGGCCTCAGCGCGTCCCTCCGGACCGGCATCGTCGCGCTTCCGGCTAGCGCACCCGCCGCCGTCGTCATGCTGGTCGACCTCCCCGACGTCGGCGAGAGGGTAGTTCGGCGCGTCCTCGAGAGGGGGGCGGGACCGGCGACGTTGACGCGGGCCGCATACCACGGGCGTCCCGGGCATCCGGTCGTGCTCGGCAGGGCCCACTGGCCGGGGATTCTCGCCGCTGCGCATGGCGATGTCGGTGCCCGTGCGTACCTCAACGAGCAGGCGCCGACCCTGGTCGAGTGCGCAGACCTTGCCTCCGGCCGGGATATCGACTGGCCGGACGAGGCGATCTCCGGCGGAGGTCTGGCGTGCGTGAGGTGATGGGAGAACTGGGCCGCTGGTGCGCAGCCGGAGCAACGGTGGGAATGGCTACGGTGGTCCAGATCATCGGCTCATCACCACGCGAGCCGGGAGCCTCGATGGTCGTCGGCCCCAATGGGGAAGTCGTTGGCTCGGTGTCCGGTGGCTGCGTCGAGGCAGCGGTATACGAGCTGAGCAGGGAAGCCGCCGCCACCGGGACGCCGGCGGTCGCGCGGTACGGGATCTCCGCAAACGACCCGTATGCACCAGGACTGACCTGCGGCGGGACCCTTGAAGTGTTCGCGTCCCAGGTGAGCGCCAAGACGTTCCCCGGTCTCGACGCCGTCGTGCGGGATATACACGCCGGCCGACCCGTGGCCGTTGCGACCGTCGTCGACCACCCCGACGCCGCGGTCGTCGGGCGACGCCTGGTCGTACGACCGCACCAGCCAGGCACGCCGGGTCGGCCCGAGCTTGCACGCGCCGGCGCCCGGGCGTCCCGGGCGGGAAGGATCGAAGAGTCCCTGACGGCTGATGCGCGTTGCCTCCTCGCCGCTGGCCGCAGCGAGTGCCTCAGCTACGGTCCCAAAGGGCACCTGCGCGAGGGGGGCATCCGCCTCTTCGTGCAGTCCTTCGCTCCCCGGCCGCGCATGCTCGTGTTCGGGGCCACCGATTACGCCGCAGCCGTCGCGAGCATTGGCACCTTCCTGGGGTACCAGGTGACGGTCTGTGACGCCCGTCCGCTGTTCGCCACACCGGACCGATTTCCCGGAGCTTCCGATGTGGTCGTGGATTGGCCGCACCGGTTCCTGAAAAGGGAGGCCGATGCCGGGAAGCTCGATTCGAGGACCGTTGTTTGCGTCCTCACACATGACCCGAAGTTCGACGTACCGGTCCTCTCCCTGGCCTTACGGCTCCCCCGGCTCGCGTACGTGGGCGCGATGGGCTCGCGGCGGACCCACCTCGACCGCCTGCAGCGCTTGCGCGCGGTCGGGGTGACTGGCAGCGATCTATCCCGACTGTCCAGTCCGGTCGGTCTCGATCTGGGAGCCCGGACACCCGAGGAGACCGCTGTGAGCATCGCGGCGGAGATCATCGCCGCTCGATCAGGGGGCTCCGGGGCCCCGCTCCGTGATCTCGACCGGCCAATCCATCACCGGCCACGTGATGGCGTCGCCCTGAAGCCTTGATCTTTTGCGGTGTGCCGGCGATCTGAGCGCCGTCGGACGCCGCCAGCACGGCTGGTGAGGTCGCATGAGCAGGGCTGCCTGAGGAGCGTCGTCACGTTGACGGAGCCCCCTCGGTCATGTAACTGGGAGGCCCGCCGAGCCCACGTCGCCGGCGACTGCAGTTGGTCAGCTCTCCGGAAGCGGCGCATCCAGGAACGTCAGCACCACATCCAGTACCAGCGCCGTACGGGCCAGGCCGAAGAAGTGCGTCGTGCCCGGGAACACCGCGAGCTGAGAGGACGGGACCCCGACGAAGTCGCCGTTCACGTCACCCCCGCGCAGTTGGAGGAATCGCACCATGTGGTCGAGGTAGACGGCGTCGCAGTCCCCCACCGTTATCAGGGTCGGCGCGGCGATTCCCTGAATGTCGGCGTCAGACCAGCCCGTAAAGCCTTGGTCGAAGGTGCCCAGCTTGTCCAGCAGGTCCTGCAGCCGGTCGGGATGCGGCGACTTGGCCCGGTACTCCTCCTCCATGGGGGTGCCGGCGATCATGTCAACTGTCATCGCCCCGACCGCGTCGCTGTTCTCCGCACGGTCCCCGTCGGGGTGGAAGGACACCGACGACACGATCAGCTTGCGGACCAACTCAGGGTGCCGTATCGCCAGGTGGAGCGCGACGCCGCCGCCCACGCTGAACCCGAAGACGTCCGCCTGCGCCACCCGTAGGTGCTGCAGCAGGCCGACGACGTCAGAGGCCAGATCGGCGCAGGTGAGCGGGCGGTCGATGTCATTGGTGCGCCCGTGGCCCTGGAAGTCGGCGGCGATTACCTGACGATTTGCGGCCAGGCTCGGCAAAAGCTCGCCAAACTGCAGGTCGATGTCGAACAGACCGCCGTGCAGCAGGAGCAACGGGGTGCCCCCAGAGCCGTGGACCTCGTAGTACATCCGCAAGCCGTTGACGGGGGCGTACCCCGTCTCCAGCGCGGTTCGCGGCTCGGTTGCTCCGTGGGTTGGGTCGAACATGTCGGCTCCTTAGGTTGTCCGGCGAACGTCTGGCAGCGCCCAGCGTGCCACCGGCCGCTGCACAGCAGCCATCGCTAAACGCTCTCAGCAGATTCGAGGCGCTTTCGGAAGGAGTTGCCCAGGGGCTACGGTTTGCGGGGACCTCCCGGCAGGAGCATGAGCATGCCTGGGTACCGGGCACGTTGGCGCCTGCTTATTGCGGCGGTGCTGGCCGTGGTGTCTTGTCTTGCGCTCAGTTGCATCGGTCGGCCCGAGCCGGGCGCCGTGCCTTCGTCATCTTCGCTGACCACTGTTCCAGCTTTGCCGTCCGCCTCCGCTCACCGGGCGCCTGACTACAGCGCGATGAAGCAGCAGCTCCAGCGGCGCCTCGCCGGTGACGACTGGAGCGTAAAGGCCGTCCGTGCGGTCCTGGTCAGCGTCGATGGTGAAATCGTGCTCTCCTACTACCGCGAGCGTCGGCCGACCGACTATGCCCACGTCTGGTCTGCGACCAAGAGCGTGATGAGCATCCTGGTAGGCATCGCCATAGATGAAGGCCGGTTGCGGCTGGAGCAGACGCTGGCCGAGCTGCTGCCGGAACATGCCGACCAGATGAGCGATGAGGTCAGCTCCGTTACCCTGCGGCAGCTGCTCACCATGACGTCCGGAATGCAAGGTGGCTACAGCTCCTTGGAGCTCGGCGCCGACGACCCCATCGACCAGCTTGTCGGGGCGGCTTTCGTCGCCGAACCGGGCGCCACGTTCGTGTACTCCAACGCAACCGCCCACCTCGTCGGGGCGGTCCTGCGGCGGGCGGTTGATCGTCCCCTCCTGGAATACGCACGAGAGATGCTGTTCGACCCGCTCGGTATCGACACCCGGCCCGCATGGCAGGGCTGGAATGTCGAAGCAGGCCTCAGCAAGCCGGGCTTTGCCTGGGCCACTGACCGAGAGGGCACGAATACCGGTTGCTGCGGCCTCAAACTGACGGCACCGGACATGCTGAAGATCGGCCAGCTTTACCTTGATGACGGACGCTGGCAGGGACGCCAGCTGGTATCACCACAATGGGTCAAGGACTCCACCAGCAACCAGCTCAGCACTCGACCAGCAGAGTGCCACCGACGGACCATACGGATACTTCTGGTGGATAGGCGACATTCAGTCCCACCCCTACTTCGCCGCCTTCGGCAGCTATGGCCAGCAGATAATTGTCGTGCCGGACTCAGGACTCGTCGTCGTGACGGTATGCGATGAAAGCGGATTTGATTCGCCCACCGAGGAATTCAGAAGTACCTTCGACGACATCATTTTCACGCCGATCCTTCAGGCCTGAGCGCACCCCAGCCCTGAAGGCCCACCACAGCGCAGCGTCCAAACCTCGAGGGGCCGCATCACCTCAGCACGTGGCACGATCGTTGGCATGTCTCCGCACCGGAACGGGTGTGGCCGTTTCGCGGGCCGGGTGGTTTTGGTCACGGGTGCCGGTTCGGGTATCGGCCGCGCGTGCGCGGAACGGCTGTCAGCTGAGGGGGCTCGAGTCGCGCTCGCCGATCTCAATGAGGAGGCCGGCCGGGACGTGAAGGCCGGTCTTCCCGACGCCGATCGCCACCTCGTCGTCGGGATAGACGTCACCGATCGAGCGATCGTGGAGAAGGCGGTCTCCGCTGTCGCCGCTCACTTCGGAGGACTCGATGTGTTGGTCAACGTCGCCGGCGGCGACACCGAGCACCCCGATTTCGAACACACCGAGGACGGGGTCTGGCTCGACATGGTCGACCTGAATCTGCTCGGAGTCGTCCGTTGCTGCCGGACCGCGATTCGGCATTTGCGAGGCAGCACGCGCTCGCCCGCGATCGTGACGGTGAGTTCGATCAATGCGCTCAGGGCTCTGCGCAGCGAGCCTTACTCCAGCGCGAAGGCGGGCCTGACTGCACTCACCCTCAACCTCGCCGCTCAACTTGCGCCGCAGATCCGCGTCAACACCGTCGCACCAGGCACCATCCGCACACCCGTGTGGAACAGCCAGCCCGGCGGAGCCGATCGCCTCACCGGCCTCTATCCGCTCGGACGGGTGGGAGAACCCGGTGATGTGGCCGCGGCGGTGGCCTTCCTCGCCTCCGATGACGCCGGCTGGATCACCGGCCAGATTCTGCCCATCGACGGCGGACTGCTTTTGGCGACAAACGCGTTCACGGCGATGTAGCGCATCGCGCTACTCGACACCTCAAGCGTGTGCCAGGAGCGGGAGGGGCGTCCGACTGTCGGCCCTGGTGTCTTCACGCGTCAAAGGCCGGCAAGCGCCTCGGCGATGGCCGTGTCACCGCTGATCAGCTCGAACTGTGCGTGTACGGCCGCGCCGGACTCCAGCAGGTAGGCCAGCACGGCGGCGACATCGGCTCGAGGCACCGTACCCCGACCTGTGGAGGAGCCAATCCGTATCAGCCCGGTTGGCGGGTCGTTGGTCAGCCCGCCGGGGCGCACAACCGTCCAATCGAGATCGCGCGCCCGTAGGTTCGCGTCAGCCTCACTCTTGGCTCGCAGGTAGATCTGAAAGA
>DATFOP010000151.1:0-2328 GCA_035265505.1 Propionibacteriaceae bacterium
CTTCCACACGACCGCGTTGTGTTCACCAACCCGCTCCAGTCTGCTGACGGGGCGCAACCACACGACCAACGGCTTGGCGTGCATCACCGAGGCCACCTCAGGGTTCCCCAACGCCAACGGACACATTCCATTCGAGTGCGCGAACATCGCCGAGGTGCTGAATGACCGGGGCTGGAACACCTACCACGTCGGCAAGTGGCACTTGTGCGCTGAGGATGAGATGAACCTGGCCTCGTCGAAGCGCCAGTGGCCGCTTGGGCGTGGCTTCGAGCGCTATTACGGGTTCCTCGGCGGCGAGACGAACCAGTGGTATCCCGATCTGGTCTATGACAACCATCCCGTTCAGCAGCCCAAGTCGCCGGAGGAGGGCTATCACCTCACGGTCGACTTGACCGACAAGGCGATCGAGTTTGTCCAGGATGCAAAGGCGATCGCGCCGGACAAGCCGTTCTTCCTTTACTACTGCCCCGGTGCCGCGCACGCGCCACATCACGCGCCGAAGGAGTGGGCGGACAAGTACCAGGGCAAGTTCGACATGGGTTATGAGGCCTACCGCGAGCAGGTGTTCCAGCGGCAGCAGCAGCTGGGGATCATCCCGGAAGGGGCGGAGCTGTCCCCGATCAACCCCTACACCGAGACGACCAGCCACGACGGCAAGCCATGGTCGGAACTGGACACGGTGCGACCGTGGGGCTCACTTTCCGACGCAGAGCAGCGGCTGTTCGCGCGGATGGCGGAGGTCTTCGCTGGGTTCCTCAGCCATGCCGATCATGAGCTGGGGCGGCTGCTGGACTACCTGGAGGAGAGCGGCCAGCTGGACAACACGATCATCGTGCTCGTCTCCGACAATGGCTCCTCGGGGGAGGGTGGCCCGAACGGCTCGGTGAACGAGAACAAGTTCTTCAACGGCATCCCTGACACGATCGAGGAAAACCTCAAATACCTCGACGAGCTCGGCGGACCAAGCACCTTCAACCACTACCCCAACGGCTGGGCGTGGGCGTTCAACACGCCGTTCAAGATGTGGAAGCGTTACTCCAACTACGAGGGCGGAACTGCCGACCCCCTGATCGTCTCGTGGCCTCAAGGCATTGCCAGGCCCGCCGGTCTCCGCCGTCAGTACTGCCACGCGGTCGACATCGTGCCGACGCTGTTGGAGTGTCTGGGGGTTGAGCTGCCCGACGTCGTCAACGGCTACACCCAAAAGCCGCTGGAGGGCGTCAGCTTCAAGTCCAGCTTCGACAATGCCGATGGTCCGACCCAGAAGCAGACACAGTTCTACTCGATGCTCGGCACCCGAGCGATCTGGCATCAGGGCTGGAAGGCCGCCACCGCGGTGCCCGCGGCGCCCGACTCCTGGGGCGACTTCCACCAGCAGAGATGGGAACTGTTCGACACTGAGGCAGATCCCAGCGAGTGTCGCGATCTAGCCGACCAGCAGCCCGAGAAACTGCAGGAGCTGATGGCTCTGTGGTGGGCCGAAGCGGGGAAGTACCAGGCGCTGCCGCTTGAGTCGCGCGGCGCGGTTGAGATTCTGACCACGGAGCGGCCCCAGCTCTCCAAGCCGCGCTCTCGCTACGTCTACTTGCCTGGCGGGGCGGAGGTGCCCGAGTCGGTTGCTCCGAACATCCGGAGCCGCTCCTACACGATCGCCGCCGAGATGGACATCGAGACACCCGAAGCCGGCGGCGTCATCTTCTCCCAGGGCTCGCGGTTCGGCGGCCAGGCCCTTTACGTGAAGGATGGCAGGCTCAAGTACGTCTACAACTTCATTGGTGAGCTGGAGCAGACCGTCGAGTCCAACGAGACGATCCCGAGCGGCCGCGTCGTCTTATCTGCCTCCTTCGACAGGCGAGGCGACACGATGCCCGCCCAGGGCACGCTCAGCCTCTATATCCGCGACCAGAAGGTCGGTGAGGATACGATCCGGACCCAGCCCGGCAAGTTCGGACTCGGCGGCGGTGGCCTGGTCGTCGGACGCTCCGGGGCCGAGCCGGTCGCCCACGACTACGCTGGCGAATCGCCCTGGCCGTTCGTCGGCGGCACCATCAAGCGCGTCTTCATCGACGTCAGCGGCGAACCCTTCGTCGACCTGGCCGCCGAAGCCCGCGCCGCTTTCGCCCGCCAGTAACTCACCCATCAACCGGAAGACGATCTACGTCAGTTGCCACGGCGACGATCAACCCGCGCATCGCCATGCACTCACAGATCAGCTGCGCAGCGGAAACCCAGGTGCCCAGTGGTGCTGCGGATGGTATGGCCTTGCCGAGCGGCCGGCCGATAACGGTGGCAGTAGCTGGGCGCGCACAGGTGTGACCCTCCTTTGGT
>DATFOP010000152.1:0-2507 GCA_035265505.1 Propionibacteriaceae bacterium
GTACAAGCCCTGGGGTGACTACCTCGCCGAGATTGACATCGGGGTTTGGGAGGAGAAGCTCGACGACGAATCCTGGGCCGGCTGGGTCGACTTCAAGTCCGAGATCTCGAAGGTATCACTGAAGTACGGCGGCTCGATCACCGCCTGCCACGGCAGCACCAGAGCCGGCGACGCCGAGCTGGTCCCCGAAGAGATGGGCGGCGGCTGGGACGTGATGCTCAAGATCAAACGGACACTCGATCCCAACAACATCATGAATCCCGGCAAGCAAATGCTGGACCAGGCGTACGAGAGCTGAGGGCCAAGCCATGCGACGGTTCGTCTACATGCAGCAATACGTCCGCCCGGAAGCGACCCGGGTGTCCGACGGTGTGGTCATCCGGCTGAAGCACTACGAGGTTGACCCGGAGCTGATGGGTCAGCAGTTCGACCAGCAGGACATGCCAGCGTGGGACACGCTGCGGATCGTCGATGATCGAAACGACCATCTGAACTGGATGCACGAGCACTTTGCCGACGAGACGCTGGTCGCGGGCCAGGAGGCCGAACTGGACCTCGGGGCTGGTCAGCCGAGCGGCGAGCCGTACCCGACGCTGTCAGAGGTTTCGACGCGGCACCCAAAGCCGATCCTCCCCTACTGACACGTTCCCCCGCTGGCTCAGCTCGGGGTGAGAACGACCTTGCCGATGTTGCGACGTTCGGCGAGGAATCGGTGAGCTTCGCCAGCGCGCTCGAACGGAAAGGCCTTCGCAATGACCGGCGCCAGCCGGCCAGCTCCCAGATCTGTGAGCAGCGGTCTTGTGATCCTGTCCATGCCACCTTCCCGCCGCCACCAACTCAGCAAGTTGAGACCGAAAACACCACGGTTCTGATTCAACATCCGGCCGGTGTGCCACCAGGGCATGGTCGAGGTCGGCAATCGCAGCAGGCTCGTCACGGCGGTGCGTAGGTTGCGGCCGTTTTCGTTCAGGGCCTCCGACAGGCCGTACATGATCAACCGACCGCCTGGACGGAGGATCCGGTAGTCCTTGCGGAATGACGTCGGGCCGAGGGCGTCCATCACGATGTCGACGCCCTCGCCGTCGGTGAGCCGGCGGACTTCGGCCTTGAAATCCTGGCTGCGGTAGTCGATGGCATGGTGCACACCCTGAGCTTTGATGGCTTGGTGCTTGGCCGCCGATGCGGTGCCGAAGATCTCAGCGTCGGCGTTGCGGGCGATCTGGATCGCGGCAGTCCCGACGCCACCGGCGGCTGAATGGATCAATACCTTGTTCTGCGCGCGGAGGCCGCCCATGATCATCAGCCCGGCGTACGCCGTGGCGTAACTTACGCAGAACGCCGCGCCTTCCTCGAAGCTGAGATTGTCCGGCATCGGCATGACATCTCTGGCGTGAGCGGTGGCTAGCTCGGCCTGACCCCCGAAGTGGGTCCCGGCCATCACACGCTGCCCGATCGCCAACCCGCTGACATCCGCGCCGATGGTGTCCACTTCGCCCGCCACCTCATAGCCCAGGACGCAGGGCGTCTTCGGCGCAGCGGGATAGAAACCTACCCGAGCCATGGTGTCGGCGAAGTTCAGGCCCGCAGCCCGTACCGCGATCCGGACCTCGCTTGCCGCCACTGGCGGGTCGGGCCATTCCTGGACCTGGAGAACCTCCGGACCGCCGGTCCGGGTCAAGACCACCGCCTTCATGGCCTAAAGCTACGCTCGGCTCCGCCGCCAGGTATCAGGCGCCGATCGAGACATCATCTGACATTGATACTGAAACCAGCCCCCGCTGGTCGTGCCTCACCATCTGACTGACGCCCTGCAGGGTTGTCTTCCAAGTGTTCCGTCCGGCCGGCGGGGCGGCGCCGGCTGGGATGGGGGTGACCTAATAAGAGCTTGGCGAAAGTCTCATCAATGTCCTGTCCGCCCTGAGTCAGCCGACGCCTCGCCTAACCGTTCTATGCAGAAAGGCTGGCTCCATCATGGCAGCAGTAGTTCAGGTGGTTGGCGGTGTCGACCCGCACGCCGACACCGTTCATGTCGCGGTGCTGACCGCGGTTGGCAAGGTCATCGGTGATGCCGAGTTCGCCACCGATGCCGGCGGGTATGCCCGCGCGGTCGAATTTTTGACCTCTTTTGGGTTGGTTGAGCGGGTCGGGGTGGAAGGCGCGGCCAGCTACGGCGCCGGCATCACCAGCGCCCTGACCGCCGCCGGGATCAGTGTGGTGGAGGTGGAGCGGCCGACGCGGTCGGCTCGGCGGCGCGCCGGAAAATCCGACCAGATCGATGCTTACCATGCCGCGCGGGCAGTGCTGGCAGAGCGATCCACTCCGGTCAAGGATCCCGCGATCGGCGGCCTGCGGGCCCTGCACCTGGCCCGCCGATCGGCGGTCAAGGCGCGTACCGCAGCCGGCAACCAGATGAAGGCCATCTTGGTGATGGCACCCGAAGCGGTGCGAGCCAGATTCCGCGGGCTCCACAGCGAAAAGCTGGTGGCTACGGTGCTGCGCTGTCGCGG
>DATFOP010000153.1:0-4191 GCA_035265505.1 Propionibacteriaceae bacterium
CCGATTCGACCGTGGTCGTAGTAATGAACGTCGGACCCACAGATGCCGACGGCGGCGACTTCGACCAGGACCTCGCCCTCGACCGGCTCGGGCTCGGGCCGGTCTTCGATGCGCAGATCTCCGGCGGCGTACAGAACCGCACTCGTATTGGGCAAGAAACCTCCAATGGCCGTACATCCACTATGCTCGCACGGCTTCATCGCGATGCGCTTCATGAGACGCTGATGATGTGCGTCACGCATGCTGACGTGTTGCTGCTTGCCTTGGCGAACACGTCCGGCAACGGCGCAGACCTCATCCAGGGAGGAGACAGCCGTGGCAGCATCCCAGGTGATCAAAGTGAGCAGCGATGCTTTCGCCGACGGCCAATCGATCCCCGCGCGATTCACGTGCGACGGCGGCGGCCAGCCTCCGCCGTTGGCCTGGAACGGCGTGCCGGCGGGCACGGCGGCTTTGGCCTTGGTAGTTGACGACCCTGACGCACCGCGGGGGACGTTCGTCCATTGGGTCGTGTTGGATTTGCCCGGCCACGCCACAGAACTGGATGGGAGTTCGCTGCCATCCGGCGCCATCCAGGCGACGAACTCGGCGGGTCGCGCGTCATACTCTCCGCCGTGCCCACCAAGCGGCACACACCACTACAGGTTCACCGTCTATGCGCTATCAGCGCCGACCGGGCTGCGCGACGGTGCGGCGCTTGACACCGCGCTGCGCGCGATCGAGTCGACCGCAACAGCGCAGGGGAGACTGATCAGCACATACTCACGCTCCGGTTGACGGTGCAGACGCCCCTTCAGCGACCAGGGAGTCATGGACTCACTGGCGCGATATCGGTGTAGCCCCAATGGCCGCGCACTCGGGCAAGGCCGAGGGTGCCTATCCCCTCGGGAATGTGCGGGCTGCTGGTCAGCTCCCTCTCGCTCGGCTCTAGCCCCAGCAACACCCGTAACAGCAACAGCGGAGTGCCGGCCGCCCACGCCTGGGGGGAGCAGGCGCTTGGGTACTCCACCGGGAACTGGGTCAGCGACCGGGGGTAGCCGGCGAAGACCTCGGGCAGTCGGTGGTTGAAATAGGCAGCCGCCTCCAAGATCGTCTGCGCTATCCGGCCAGCCTCTTCATGCCGGCCGTACCGCGCCAGCCCGGCGGCGATCAAGCTGTTGTCGTGCGGCCACACGGTGCCGTCGTGATAACTGAGCGGGTTGTACGCGGACTGCCCGGCGGCCAGCGTTCGAACACCCCAGCCGCTGAACAGCGGCTCGGCCATGAGGTGGGAGACGACGTGGTCGACCTTGTCGTCATCGACGATGCCGCTCCACAGCAGATGGCCAATGTTGGAGGTCAGCGTCGGGACCTGCTTCTTGGCGCCGTCCAACGCCAGAGCGAAGAAGTTGTGCTGCTCGACCCAGAAGTCGGCGTTGAAACGGTCCTTCAAATCGGCGGCGTCGTGCTCCAGCCGGACTGCCAGCGCGGGGTCCTGCCAGACCTTCCGAGCCAGCCGAGCGGTGCGCAGCCGTGCGTCGTATGCGTATCCCTGCAGTTCACAGGTCGCTCGCGGTGGTGCGGCCAAGCGCCCATCGGGGTGCACAATTGAGTCCCAGGAGTCCTTCCAACACTGGTTGTCCAGCCCGTTGACTTCATTGCGTCTCCAGTACTCGATGAACCCGTCGTTGTCGAAGTCCCCATGGCGTTCCAGCCACCTCAGCGCTCCGCGCGCATGCGGCTCCAGCCTCTTCACCAGCTCAACGTCGCCAGACCAGCGCTCGTACTCGTCGAGCAGGATCAAGAACAGCGGTGTGGAGTCAGCCGAACCGTAGTACGGGGACTCGGGCCGCTCGAGAAAGTAGGCCAGCTCCCCAAACCTCAACTCGTGCAGGATCTTGCCGGGCTCCGCGTCACGAAAGTCGTCCATCTTCGTGGCTTGCCGCCGAGCCAGAACCTGCAATGTGGCCGAAGCCAGTTCCGGGGCGAAGGGTAGCGCTTGGTAACTCGTGATCAGGCTGTCCCGGCCGAACGGGGCCATAAACCATGGCAAGCCGGCAGATGGGATGGCGGCCCCTTCGGGCAGGGCCTGCGCATGCAACCGAAGTGCCGCAAGGTCGCGGAGGCTCTGTTCGTAGGTGTAGCGGAGGCTGTCCGAGCTGGCGTGCAGGCGTGGCGCCGCCGCCAGCCACTCCCGCATCTCCGCTAGATGCTCGTTTGCCCGTTGGCCCGGCGCTTGTGATGCCGTGCGTGCCGCCGGGCCGGGTCCGTCCTGCCCGGGGGCGGACGAGAAGAACTGGACGCGAAGGGTAGTGGACCAAGACTCGCCCGGCGAGAGTTTCAGCAGGTAAGCAGCGGATCCTTGACTGAGCGTGGCCCCGTCGGCGTGGACGACGGTCCGCCGTACGAAGTCCTCCCGCCGGTACATCAGCTCGACCTCGTCGCCGCGTACGCAGCGCGAGATGGTGCCCTTCTTGCTCAGCTGACGGTCCTTGACCTCGAAGATGTCGGCGAAGTCGGCCTCGAACATGAGGAGTAGCTGCAACACCACCTCCTCCCGAGCGGAGTTGATCACGGTGAGGTCTTCGTGCAGATCTTCCCCCGTCCCCTCACCTAGGGTTCTGGTCCGGATGACAGAGACGGTCGGATTCTCGTACACGTTGCTGCCTGGGGCAGTGAGGAAAAAAGTAGCTGTAGGGAAACCTGAAGCGCCGGTCGCGAGGCAGTCCAGCGGGATGCCGTCGATGGTGAGCCGCCAGCGGGAAAGGTGGCGGACGTCGCGATAGAACAACCCCAGTGCCTGATCCGGGTTCGGCTCGACGTCTCCACTCTCGTCACTGATCAGGAATGTATTACCTTCGAGACAGTTGACCTGCCGATCATGCACACCATCACGCTGCCACATCGAGGGCCGCGGTGGATCTCCGGGGCGGCCTCGTCATGCTGTCGCCCGGGAAAGTCCCATGTGCGATCAGGGATATGTCCTAGCCGTACCCTTTCGGGCTTCGGACGCTGCGAGGTCTCTCCGCAGCCACCCGGGGACGGCTGATGCTGAGCTTTCGAACAGCCGTACTTGCCATGCCTCTGCGCAAAGAAGGTGCTTCTGAGTTGATCAAGTTGGTGTACAGCTCTACATGCTTCCGCACCATGATGTCGCTGTCGAAGCGTTGGCAGGCGGCGGCGCGGCACTCAGCTCGGTCGAGTTCCGCAGCATCGAGGAGCGCTGACGCGAGGGCTTTCCGTCCACGGCGTAGATAGCCAGTGATGCCGTCGTCGATGATCTCTGGCGCGGATCCGAGCGGGGTCACCACTACCGGAGTGCCCGTCGCCAACGCCTCGATCATCACCATGCCGAACGGCTCCGCCCACTGGAGCGGGTTGAGCAATGCGAAGGATGAACCGACCAGAGCAAGCTTGTCCTCCACGCCAAGCTCGCCGAGGTACTCGATGTCGGAGGACAGTAAGGGTTTCACTTCGGTGTCGAAGTAATCGCATTCGGCGGGCTCCCTGAGCTTGGCGGCCATTCGCAGCGGCACCCCGGCGGCCCGCGCAATGAGAATCGCCTCTCGCGGGCCCTTCTCTGGGGACATCCTCCCGAGGAAACTGGCATATCCACCATCACCTTTGCCCTCGGGCACATCTCCGACATCAATGCCGTGATGGATGACTCGGTCGACCGAGACGCCGACGGCGGTTAAGGCTTGGTGTTGCGAGATCGCGATGACAGACACATCCCGAAAAGCTTGATAGAGGGGCGTCAGCTTTGGGTCGAATGGTCCATGGAGAGTGGTAACGGCGGATGTGTGCGGCGCCCACCGGCGGAGGAGCGGGCCCGCGATGGTGTGGTCGTGAATGACATCCATGTCCTGCATGGCGGCATAACCATGCAGGACATGACGAAGCTCGGTGTTGGTTTCCGCTAACACGGCGGCGCCAAGCGCTACGTCCTCGGTGCCGGGTACGCGAGGTGCCGGGCAGGAGCTGTTGCCGGCGGCGGCTAGCAGGACTTGGTGACCTGCACGGATGAGGCCTCGTGCCAGGCTGTCGATGACCGCTTCGATCCCTCCGTAGCGCTGTGGTGGCACAGGCACCCACGGAGGAGCAATAAGACCAATTCGCATAGGTGACTCCTGGAGTAAGGGCCTCATCTCGCCGCCCGCCTTGAAGCTGCTGTTGATCGCGTCGGTGAAGCCTTTGGGTTTGTCCTTTCCG
>DATFOP010000154.1:0-2892 GCA_035265505.1 Propionibacteriaceae bacterium
TGTCTTGTGTGGCGCGGAGCACGCCGACGATGGCGCGCAGCTCGGTGAGGGTGCGGGTCGCTGCGTCCTCGATGATGGCCAGGGCCTCGATGGCACGCTCCGGGTGGGAGGCCGCGATGGCACGTCCTGCTTGGGCCTGGATGGCGATGCCCGAGACGTGGTGGGCGACGGTGTCGTGGAGTTCACGAGCGAGCTGTTCGCGTTCGCGGGCCTTGGCTTGGTCGATGTCGCGGATGCGGACCTTCTGGCGATAGCGGATCGCGGCGCCGAGCGCGGCGGCGAACAGGAAGAACGCGTACCCTGCGACCCTCGCCCACAGGCTCATGTGGTCGGCAACGTGGGTGATGGGCAGCCAGACCAGGATGACGCCGAGGCCGATTGCGGCTTCCCGACCGGAGCCCCACCGGAACAGGGCGTAGGCCAGGATCAGCGCCGCGGAATTGCTTGACAGCGGGGCGCCTTGTGACCCGGTGAGGATTCTGACGCTGTCGAGGATCGTCAAGGTGCCGAAGGAGGCCGCAACCGCGAGGAGCGGGTGCGTGCGTCGCCACAGCAGGGGGCCGAGGACCGCGAGCACATAGAGCAGCAGCAGCGGGCGCGGCGCCAGGTCCTGGCGAAGCACCACTTCCACCAGGGACCAGCAGATCAGTACTGCGACCAAGGCCCAGTCCCGCGGCCTCCGGTCCGGGGCATTCGTGGGTCGAGGTTCGGCCCACAGCGAGCGGAGTGCGTTGGTGGCCATCTGATCAGCCTAGGCAGCCCGCGTGCTCGGTGTATCCGCCGAAAGTACAAGAGCTCGGCTGTGCCAACGGCCAGGTCGAATCAGGCTCCGGGGCTGATGTGCCCGCCGCCGGCATCCGTGAAGGTGGAAGCACCCACCCGATCAAGCCAAGGAGCATTGTGATGAGAACACCTCAATGCCACACCGCACTAGAGAATCCGCCGTCCCAGAGCGCGCTGGAAGATCTGCGCATGCCCGTGCAGGCCAAACTCGCAGCAGCATGGACGAGCTTCATGTTCCTGTACATCTACGTCGACTACTTCGCCCTGTACAAGCCCGGCGTGATCGACGACATCCTGGGCGGCGCCGTCTTTGAGTTCGACATCAGCCAGACGTTGTTGACCGCTTTCCTCACGCTCATCGCGATCCCGATCCTGATGGTGATGCTCTCCATGACGCTGCCCGCCCGTGTGAACCGCACCATCAACCTCGTCGTGGCATCGCTGTACATCCCCGTTTCGATGTTCAACGCGGTGGGTGAGTCCTGGACCTACTTCTACGGCCTCTCCATCGGACTCGAGGTGCTGCTCCTGGCCTTCATCCTGCGCTCCGCCTGGACCTGGCCCCGCACGGCGGCACCGGCGACCAGGACAACCAGCCTCGACAACGAGCCACACCGCACGCCGCAGCAGGCATGACTGCCCGCCCCGCGCCCGACCATCCTTCGCTCGCCCCACCAGCGGGCACGGTCACCTGCCTCAGCGTTCGCTGCTGAGAACTCCGTCCCATCCCATCCCATCCCCCAGAACGGTCCCGGTCATGATCGAGGCACACGAGCTCACCAAGCGCTACGGCGACACCACCGCCGTGCACTCCCTCAGCTTCACGATCGCACCCGGGACCGTCACCGGCTTCCTCGGCCCGAACGGCGCCGGCAAGTCCACGACCATGCGCATGATCATGGGACTGGACCGGCCGACGTCGGGCACCGTCACCGTCAACGGCAAGCCCTACCGGCAGCACCGTGCCCCGCTACGCGAGGTCGGCGCCCTGCTGGAGGCAAGCGCCGTGCACCCCGGCCGCAGCGCCCGCTCACACCTGCGCTCCATGGCCGCCACCCACAACATCAAGGCCTGCCGGGTCAGCGAGGTCATCGAGATGACCGGCTTGGCCGGGGTCGCGACCAAGCGCGTCGGAGGGTTCTCCCTCGGCATGGGCCAGCGCCTGGGCATCGCCGCCGCCCTCCTAGGCGACCCCAGGACGCTCATCCTCGACGAGCCGGTCAACGGGCTCGACCCCGAGGGCGTGCAGTGGGTCCGCCAGCTCGTGCGTGCCCTGGCCGCCGAAGGACGAACCGTCTTCCTCTCCTCGCACCTGATGAGCGAGATGTCCCAGACCGCCGACCATCTCCTGGTGATCGGCCGCGGTCGCATCATCGCCGCCGGCCCGGTCCAGCAGGTCATCGACTCCGTCGCCGGCGGCGCTGTGCGGGTGCGCTCCCCGCGCGCCGGTGAGCTCGCCGCCGCTCTGGCCGCCGACGGTGCGACCGTCACCTCGCCCGAGGCCGGGACGCTCGAGGTCAGCGGAACCACCGCGGAGCACGTCGGCGAGGTCGCCCTCAGGAACGGGCTGCTGCTGCACGAGCTGTCCCCGCGCCGCGCCAGCCTCGAGGAGGCGTACATGAGCCTGACACAGGACGCGGTCGAGTACCGCGCCCACACCACCCCCACCACTTCCAGGACCGCGAAGGCCGAGAACCGATGAGCACCCTGACCGCCGACCCCGCGACGACCTCACACGCCGCCACCCCGCCCACCGCCGCGCAGTTGCAGCCCACCTTCGCGGGGGTCATGCGCGGGGAATGGATCAAGCTGCTGTCCCTACGCTCGACCTGGTGGGCGCTGGCCTCCACCGCCGCAGTGATCACGCTGGTGGCCCTGGCCACCGCCGCGTCCCTGAACGCCATGGCCGACGACCCCGCCCTGGCCCCGGGCATCGAGCAGATGCACGGCGCCGAGGTCATCGCGCAAGGCTTCCACTTCGGGATGCTGACCATCGCCGTCCTGGGCGCCCTGCTCATCACCGGCGAATACGCCACCGGCTCGATCCGCTCCACCTTCGCCGCAGTCCCAACCCGGATCCCCGTCCTTGCCGCCAAAGCCCTCACCCTG
>DATFOP010000155.1:0-2118 GCA_035265505.1 Propionibacteriaceae bacterium
GACAGTCTCATAGACCGCTCCCCTCGGAACTGCGTGGACAGCGCTTACGTCACCCAAGACCAAATACTAAAACACCTGGTCAGGGCCTGTTGATCTTGCGGTGGCAGGTGTTGGGTTCGAACCAACGTAGCGCAACGCGACGGTTTTACAGGCCGCCACCCAAACTGGCTCCCACTAGGGAAAATAGTGCTGCGACCGAGTCCTCGGGATGGAATAGGGATCCGACACCCGCAGCCAAGTACGCCTCCCGTCAGCATTCCTCCCAGCCCCTCGCTCACCACGGCACTAGGAAACCGAGCCCCGCGGGCACTTCGTCCGACCGCCCGGCATCATCGGTCCTTGCTGGGGCACCGTCTGCGACGGTGCGGACGGGGTCACGTCTGCGGAAGTGGTGTTTGATCCGGTCTCCGCGTGATCTTGGGTTGGACTTTATGCGGTGATGGCGGTGATGGTCACCTCCGGGTCTTTCGCGTTCTGGTTGGTGATCTTGGTGAGGCGGCTTTTGGCGAGGATGTCGAGGCCGATGTAGCGGCGCATCTCGGTCCACTCGTCGTGCTGCTCGGCCAAGACCGCGCCGACCAGGCGGACCAGCGCGGTCCGGTCGGGAAAGATGCCGACCACGTCGGTGCGGCGGCGGATCTCCCGGTTCAGCCGCTCCTGGGGATTGTTGGACCAGATCTGGCGCCAGATGGCTTTGGGGAAGCTGGTGAACGCCAAAATGTCGGACCGGGCGGCATCCAGATGCTCGGCGACGGCGGGCAGCTTGTCGACCAGCGCGTCGAGGATCCGGTCGAACTGGGCATGCACCGCCTCGGCGTCGGGCTGGTCGTAAACACTGTGCAGCAACGCTTTCACCCAACCCCAGGCCGACTTGGGAGTGGCGGCCATCAGGTTGGCCGCGTAATGGGTGCGGCACCGCTGCCAGGCCGCGCCGGGCAGAGTGGCGCCGATCGCCTCGACCAGGCCGCGGTGGGCGTCGGAGGTGACCAACCTGACCCCGGAGAGGCCGCGGGCGGTCAGGTCGCGGAAGAACCCAAGCCAGCCGGCGCCGTCCTCGGCGGAGGTCACGTGCAGGCCGAGGATCTCCCGATAGCCGTCGGCGTTCACCCCAGTCGCCACCAAGGCATGCACGTTGACGGTGCGGCCGCCCTCGCGGACCTTCAACACCAGCGCGTCGGCGGCGACGAAGGTGTACGGGCCGGCGTCCAACGGCCGGCTGCGGAACGCCTCCACCTGGCCGTCGAGATCCTTAGCCATCTGGCTGACCTGGGACTTGCTTAGCCGGCTGATGCCTAACTGCTCGACCAGCTTCTCCATCCGGCGCGTCGACACGCCGAGCAGATAGGACGTAGCAACCACGCTGACCAGCGCGGACTCGGCCCTCCGGCGCCGTTCCAGCAGCCACTCCGGGAAATAGCTGCCCTCCCGCAATTTCGGGACCGCCAGCTCGATCGATCCCGCCCGGGTATCCCAGCCCCGGCGCCGGTAACCGTTACGGGTGTTGCTCCGATCCGGGCTGCGCTGCCCATAGCCGGCGCCGCACACTGCGTCGGCATCAGCCGACATCAACGCCTCGACGAACGTTTGAATCATCGCCCGGAGCAGGTCCGGACTGGCCTGAGACAGCTGCTCGGCCATCCAACCGGGAAGGTCGATACTTTGGGTTGCGGTCATCGTCGTACTCCTTGTCGAAGATCTGTGAGAGGACTTCAAACAAGATCACGCGATGACCGCTTCACATCACGACGCCACGCTCAACAGCGCCGAACTCGCACACCACTTCCCTGGACGTAACTGTTGTCAGCCGCGGCTAATGCTCAACGTGATCTTCAACATTCGACTGGCCGGGCGCTCACGAAGGGTATGGCTTTGGCGGTTGTCAAAGGCGCTAACGCTGGGCTCCGTTGTTGGAACTGCCCCTCGTGATCATCACAGTGGTGGCCCTAAGGGGAGGAACCTCGACCACGCTTTCCGGTTAAGGCGGCATGCCGACGCGCTACCTAGCCTGCTGCGCGGGGCGGCCGGTCCTGTCCATGTACCTACAAGGAGCAGCCGAAAGGCCACGCGGCGGGATGAAGCGGGCTCAAGAAAGTGCGTTCGATCCGGTTCGAGCCTCAG
>DATFOP010000156.1:0-3798 GCA_035265505.1 Propionibacteriaceae bacterium
ACCGTCAGCTTCAGAACCGATTCGCCAGCACGCTGAAGGTCACGTTGGAGCGTCGTTCTCTACGCTGATGCCACCCGGCGCCAGCCGGAGTCCTGAGCGAAGGGAGGTGGCATGCCGAGTGACGTCTCGGCGCCAGTCATCGTCGTAGGCGCCGGGCTGGCGGGGTTGGCATGCGCGCAACGCATGAACGCGGCCGGTGTCGCCGTTCAGGTCCTGGAGGCGTCGGATGCCGTCGGCGGCCGTGTGCGTACGGATCTGTTGGGCGGATTCCGTTGTGATCGCGGCTTTCAGCTGCTGAATCCTGCCTATCCAGTGCTCGATCACGTGCTCAACCCGGCTGAACTGGATCTGCGCTCCTTCGGCGCCGGAGTCGTTGCGGCGCACGGCTCACAACGGTCGGTGCTGGCCGACCCTCGCCGATTACCGGCTCGATTGCCGGCGACTCTGGCCGCACCTTTCGGCTCACTCACCGAGAAGCTGCGGTTCGTCCGCTGGGCGGCCGATCGCTGCGTCCGGTCCGCCGGATTCTTGCTGAGCCGGACTGTTCGTTGGCCGAGGACCTTGAGCAGGCGGGACTGGTGGGCCGACTGCGGACTGGCGTAGTCGGACCCTTCCTGGCCGGAGTTCTTGCAGAGCAAGACGGCTCGACGTCGGCACGTTTCGCCGCCCTCCTGGTTCGGTCCTTCGTGCTCGGCTCACCAGCCGTGCCGTCCTTGGGCATGGCCCGGTTCCCTGAGCTCATCGCCGCCTCGCTGCCACCCGACGCCATCCGGCTCAACACGGCGGTGCAAAGTGTCACCGCTCGTAGTGTCCGTAGTGCGGAAGAGGAGCTCCGGGCTCGCGCGGTCGTCGTGGCCACCGACCCGGAGGCCGCAGCCGACCTGAGCGGCGTTCCTCGACCCGCGATGAAGGCGCTCACGACGTTCTGGCACACCGCTGCCGAGCCACCATCGCGGCAACCTCTGCTGCACCTCGACGCCGATCGCCGCGGGCCGGTGATCAACACCGCTGTGCTGACTGCGGTGGCGCCTACCTACGCACCAGCAGGCCGATCGCTGATCGCCACGACGGTACTCGGAGCCGACGGCTCCGGCGAAGCTGAGCTGGCAGCGCGCCGGCACGCCGCACTGATCTACGGTTCTGACCCGGGCTCCTGGGAGCCGATCACCAGCCATGTGATTGCCGCGGCTCTACCCGCGCAGCCGCCACCCCTCCACGTCCGGCGCCCGGTAGCACTCGCCAACGGTTTGTTCGTGGCCGGCGATCACCGCGACACAGCCTCCATTCAAGGAGCACTAGTCTCTGGTCGCCGAGCGGCCAGCGCCGTGCTCGCTCGGCTTCGCGTCCTCCCAACTCGACTTTGAGCCCGTTCAACACTCTTTGAGCCCGTTCGTCAAGGCTCGAAGAAGGTCGGCGGGGCTCAGAGTCGCAGGGAGGAAGACCCGCCACAGTCGGAGCGAGGACCCCGAAGCAGTGTTCGCAGCGGCGGGAGAGCGCTAGCGTTTACGCCGTGGGCGAGAAGGAGGTGCCTCGTGCCAGATAAGGCTCGGCCGGTTCTCCTCGGGGTGACACGCGGTCAACCCGATGTCGCGCTCATTCGGGCAGCACGGTTCGCGGCGAAGTTCGGCTCTCAGCTGGTGTGTGCTCATGTCGATCCGGGTCGCTACGTCATCGAGGAGCTACCCGATGGATCTGTCACATCGCTGCCCCTGGATCCGGACCTGCCCGAACTGAACTGCACGGACTTCGATCCTGAGCTGGCGACCCACATCAGCACGGTGTTGGCCGACGAACCGGTGGAATTGGTCTTCCGCGAGCTGGCGGGTGACATCGCTTACGCGCTTGGGCGGCTGGCCGACGTCCTGGACGCCGAATTGATCATCGTGGGCAGCCGCCGGCACGGAATTACGTCCGGGATCAAGGAGTTCTTCACCGGCTCGGTGGCCGCGCAACTGGCTCATCGACAGCACCGTCCCGTTGTTGTCATTCCGGTGGCGCCAGTGGCACCGGGTGATCCGCTGCCATGGGAATCGAACACAGTTCACTGATACTGCGCGCCTGCATGACGTTGCTGGCTCGCCGTGGCGAGCGAATAGACCCTGCGGAACATCCCCGAAATCGACCTCAAGAAATACCGGTAACAAACCCTTCGGCCGGGTACTTTACGCTGTAAACTGGGATAGCTTTTGAAGGCCAATCTCTGACCACGGCACGGACTCGACCGAGCCGCTTGTCAGGACATCGGAAGGGAGAGGGACCGTGAACAGAGGACTGATCGGCACGATTATCGGTGTGCTGGTGATCATCATCCTGGTGATCGTGATCTTGCAGCTCACCTAGGCACTGCCGAAATCCTTGCCGCCGCCGGGGTGGCGACGTGGCGTACACCTTCTCGCCGCCCCGGCTCGGCAGCTCTCACGTCTTCAGGTTCCTCCGCCGACTCTGGTTCGTCGGGCGTTTCTCCTTGAGCTGCTTGCCTCCAGACGCCGAGGGGCGGTCGTTGCTCAACAAAGGACTGAGTGACGCTGAGATCGGCGTCACCCAGGTCGGAGTTGGCAAGGTCCTGGTAGAGCTCTCGTAAGCTGCGAACAAGATCTGTTCGGGTGGCGGTTCGGGCCGCCTCCAACTCCGCGACCCGCAACCAGGCCAGCGCCTCCCCCGCAGGAAGCGACGGGTCGTGCTGGTGGGCGACCAGGCGATCCTGGCCGCCCACCAGCAGGTCACTGTTGATCTCTCCGTTACGCCAGCTGGTGATCACCTGGTCGAGATCGAGTCCGTAGCGTTCGGCCAGCACGGCAGCCTCGCCAAGGGCCATCGAGGTGGCCGCCACGACAATCTGCCCGCAGGCTGCGGCGACCTGGCCGGCGCCCACACCGCCGACGCGGGTGGAGTGGCCGAGCAGGTCCAAGACGGGCCTCAGGTCCAGGTAGGCGCCGGAGCTCGCGCCGACCATGATCGACAAGCTGCCGGTAGCGATCGACTCCAGTCGTCCGGTCAGGGGCGCGTCAACGACTCTGAGCAGACCCACTGTGCTTTCGGGTAGACGGCGAGCAAGATCCCTGGCCGCCTCGGGAGGCATCGCGCTGCCAATCACGACCGTGGTCGGACTGTGAACTCCGGCTTGGAGCCCGCTCGGCCCGCTCATCTCCTGATCGATCTCGTCCAGGCCGCTCAACACGATGAGGATGACCTCACTTCGGGCGGCCAGATCGGCCGGGCTGGCGGCATGCCGGGCGCCCGCCCGTTCGAGTTCGGCCACCCGCTCCAGATCGCGGCCGAAGATGGTGACGTTCGCAGCCGGCGGTCGGGTTTCCAGAAGCCGGCGGGCGACAGCCGAGGCCCGCATTCCCGTGCCGAGAATGCCGAGCATGCGTGGGAATCCTCGTCCACGCATTCCCCCGACCTCCACGTAAAGTCACATTAGACCCGCGTGCGGGCGATGCCACTGCGGCACGCCTGGGTAATCGTCGTTGCGTCGACTGGCAGCGCCTGGATCGGGGACGATTTCAGCGGGTGATCTCCTCGCCCAGGCCCGACGGCCACGCATATGTTCGTCGATGTCAAGGGTGCGCTGGCAGGCGGTAGATTCCCGGCCCCGGTCCGCCGCGCCTATCAGGGCGCAGCAGATAGGGCGGGATGAAACCACAGGACATGGCGAAGTTCTTCCTTCTCCTTGACGGCGCACACCCTAGCAAGTCAGGCTAATGTTCGAGTCGGGTTTGCTGTCGGCCTTGCCGTTCAAGCCCGATCCGCAGGCGGATTGAAGGCGCGCGCTCGGTGACGGCCACCCTAGGTGAC
>DATFOP010000157.1:0-6065 GCA_035265505.1 Propionibacteriaceae bacterium
GCCCCCAGGACTATTGCGTGGGCGTCGGGCCACTCCTGGCGTCCGACAGCAGTCGAGGCCGTGAGGTGCGGTTTCGAATGCAGATGCTAGGAGATGTTGCATGGCGCAGGGAACCGTCAAGTGGTTCAATGCCGAGAAGGGTTACGGCTTCATCGCCGTAGACGGCGGCGGTCCGGACGTATTCGTCCACTACAGCGCGATCGAGACGACCGGATTCCGGACGCTCGACGAGGGCCAGCGAGTGGAGTTCCAGACCACCCAAGGCCCGAAGGGTCCGCAGGCGGACCAGGTCCACGCGATCTGAGTTAAGCCACCACGACAAGAGGCCCCCGTACGCCAGGCGTACGGGGGCCTTGTCGCTCAGTAGGCCGGCTGGGACTGGTCGATCTGGTTGACCCAGGCGCTGACACCGCCGCCGACGTGAACGGCATCGGCCAGGCCGGCACCGTGCACCATCGCCAGCACCTCAGCTGATCGGACTCCGGTCTTGCAGTAGAGCACCACCTGCTTGTCTTGGGGCAGCGTCGCTAGCGCCTCGCCCGTCTGGAAGTCGCCCTTCGGAATGAGGACCGACCCGGGGATCTGGTTGATGTCGCGTTCGACCTTTTCCCGGACGTCCACCAGGAGGAAGTCCCGCTCGCCTGAGTTGCGCGCCGCCAACCACTCCTCCAGCTGCTGAACGCCCAGGGTGTGCCCGGCTACGGCCTGGGCGGCTTCGTCGGTGATCGAGCCGCAGAAGTCCTCGTAATCGATCAGCTCGGTGACAGTCGGGTTCTCGCCGCAGACCGCGCAGTTGGGGTCCTTGCGCAGCTTCAGCTGGCGCCAGTTCATCTCCAAGGCGTCATAGATCTGCAGGCGGCCCAGCAGCGGCTCCCCGATGCCCGTCAGCAGCTTGATCGCCTCGGTGACCTGGGTCGCGCCGATCGACGCGCACAGCACGCCGAGCACCCCGCCCTCAGCGCAGCTGGGCACCATGCCAGGCGGCGGTGGTTCGGGATACAGGCAGCGATAGCAGGGCCCGTGCTCTGCCCAGAAGACGCTCACCTGACCGTCGAAGCGGTAGATCGAGCCCCAGACGTAGGGCTTGCCGAGCAGGACGCACGCGTCGTTCACGAGGTAGCGCGTGGCGAAGTTGTCGGTTCCGTCGATGATCAGGTCGTACTGACCGAAGATCTCCATCACGTTGTCGTTGTCCAGCCGGGTGTCGTGCACCACGACCCGTACGAACGGGTTGGTTTCGGCGATGGATTCCTTGGCCGACTGTGCCTTTGACTTGCCGATGTCGGACTGCCCGTGAATGATCTGGCGCTGCAAGTTCGATTCGTCGACCGTATCGAATTCAACGATGCCAAGGGTGCCGACTCCGGCCGCAGCCAGGTACAACAGGGCCGGACTGCCCAGTCCACCGGCACCGATGACCAACACCCGCGCATTCTTCAGCCGCTTCTGACCATCCATCCCGACGTCGGGAATGATCAAGTGACGGCTGTAGCGACGGACCTCGTCGATGGTCAGCTGTTCAGCCGGTTCCACCAGCGGTGGCAGCGCCACGTTTCCTCCATGCTCGTCTTCGTCGGTACTCGTCCCGCAGCATCACCAGGGCTCTGCTGCGGAGTCTGCGCGATACTCCTGCGAAACGCCCGGCGCCGCCGCCCTATTCCGACATCCGGATGCTTCCGGCCATGCGCGAGAATCACTGCGTGCCCTCCTCGGAGATCCGCACCCGGGTAGGCGATCGGGAGCTCAATCTCAGCAACCTCGACAAGGTTCTCTACCCGCTCACCGGCTATACCAAGGCCGAGGTCGTCAACTACTACGTCGCGATCGCGCCCGTCCTGCTTCCCCACATTCGGGATCGTGTCATCACCCGAGTTCGCTTCCCCGACGGAGTCGACGCACCCAGCTTCTATGAGAAGAACGCCCCCAACGGCACGCCTGACTGGGTCCGGACCGTGCGGATCGGAACAAGTGACGGGATCATCAACTACGTCGTCGCCGACGAGGAGGCCACCGTGGTGTGGCTCGCCAACCTGGCGGCGCTGGAGATTCACGTACCGCAGTGGCGCCTCAGCGGCGCACTGCCGAACGGTGAGGGTGTGATCGACCTGCCGGAGGGTGAGCCGCGGGCCGGTGAGCCGCTGGCGGACCGCGTCGTGGTCGACCTGGATCCTGGCGAGGGGATGACCATTGTCGACACCGCCCGAGCCGCCCTCATTGTGGCGGCGCGACTGGCCGACGACGGGATGATCCCCGTGCCCCAAACGTCTGGCAGCAAGGGCATGCAGATCTACGCGGCCGTGCAGCCGTGTCGCAGTCGAGACGTCTGGTCCTACGTCAAGGAACTGGGCGTATCACTGCGCCAGGCCTATCCCGAATTCTTTGTTTCCACCATGTCGATCGCACAGCGAGCGGGCCGCATCTACGTCGATTACAACCAGGACCTCGCCGCTCGCAATACCATCGCCCCATACTCTCTGCGGGGCCGCGCCATGCCGGTTGTGGCAACGCCGGTTAGCTGGGAGGAAGTGGCTGGCGTACAAGGCCCGGACGACCTTCGCTTCAGCCCCGAGGAGGTGCTCAACCGGGTCGCCGAACAGGACGATCTTGCGGTTGAGCTGTTGAACGAATCCCGCCCAGCTCTACCTCACTAGAGCAAGTGACCCGGCTTCCAGGAGGCTCGGGGCCTACGGGGCCAAGCTGAATTTCGATGACACCACGTGCGCGCCTCGTGATGGATCAGCACGGGTCTCCGGTCACTCCTTTTGGAGGCGACGACTTACCACATCGAGGTCCGGAGTGCCCTGAGACCGGGCTCCGCTCATGGCCTGCCCGCTAGGGTGACGTTTGTGTCCACCACAGCGGGCAAGGCGGCCGAGATCACTCGGGCACCAAGGCTGCCTCGCGGCGAGCGCCGGGCCAAGCTGCTGGACGCGGCCAACGAGGTCTTCACCTCGAGGGGCTATCACGCCGCCGCGATGGACGACATTGCTGAGGCCGCCGGGGTATCGAAACCGGTGCTGTACCAGCACTTCTCCTCCAAGCTGGACCTTTATCTCGCCCTCCTGGACAGCAGCTGCGAACGCTTGGTGGAAATCGTGCGGGACGCGTTGGCTTCCACCGACCACAACGCGGACCGGGTGGTCGCCACCGTGGGGGCGTTCTACGAATTCGTCTCCTCCGCCAGCGGAGAGTTCCGCTTCGTCTTCGAATCCGACCTCACCGGCGACGGCGCGGTACAGGAGCGCCTGTGGCGGGTGAACAACGAGATCGCGGACGCCATCGCCGAAGTGATAGCCGAGGACACAGCACTACCCACGGAAGAGTCGAAGCTGCTCGCGATCTCCCTGGTCGGCATCGCCCAGGTCAGCGCCCGTTACTGGGTCTCCCCCGACACCGGAAAGATCCCCCTCGACGAGGCCAAGCAATTGGTGAGCAGCCTCGCCTGGCGTGGGATCAGCGGTTTCCCACTCACCGAGCATGGGGGCCACCCGCGGCCGTAGGCGGTGGGCAGCCGGCGGGCCCGTCACCAAGACAACTTCGCACCCCGTACCCGGACTCCGCACCCTCGGTAGAGGGTGTGAAGTCGGGGTACGGGGTGCGAAGTGGTGAGCACCCGGTCCGGATCAGGTCAGTCAGCCCTTCTGGAGAGTGGTCGCCCCGGTCATGATGGCTACCGCCTCGGTCGGAGTGTGCGACTTCGGCGTGATCACGCCGGCGCACCCGCCGAGCCGGGCGATGTGAATCCGGTCGGAGACCTCGAACACGTTGGGCATGTTGTGGCTGATCAAGATCACCGGCAGGCCCCTCGCCTTGATCTGCTGGATCAAGTTCAGCACCTGACCGGTCTCCTTCACGCCCAATGCCGCGGTGGGTTCGTCGAGCACGACGAACTTCGTGGCGAATGTCGCGGCTCGAGCCACCGCCACAGCTTGCCGCTGCCCACCGGAGAGGGTTTCCACGGCCTGGCTCATGTTCTGTACGGTCGCGATGCCCAAATTGGCCATCGACTTACCCGCATCCTCCTTCATACCCTTCTTGTCGAGCATCCGCAGGACCGAGCCCAGCGGACCCGAGCGGCGCCGCTCCCTACCGAGGAACATGTTCGCCGAGATGTCGAGCGCCGGAGCGACAGCCAGAGTCTGGTAGACCGTCTCGATGCCGGCCCCCCGGGCGTCCTGCGGCGTGCGGAAGTGGACTTCCTTACCATCCAGATACACGTGCCCCGTGTCCGGGATGAGCGCCCCGGTGAGGGCCTTGATCAAGGTGGACTTGCCGGCACCGTTGTCGCCGATCACCGACAGCACCTCGCCGGGGAACAGATCGATGTCGACGCCGTCGACACCGACGACCTTGCCAAAGGTCTTCACCAGCCCGCGACCTGAGAGCACCGTTTCCGACGTGTCGGCGAGTACGGGGGGCGCCCCCAGACCCACTGTGCCTTGCTCCTCCTGCGAGAGTTGACTGGTACTGGGCGTGGTGCTCATGCCTTCACCTTCCTGATCCACTGGTCGATAGAGACCGCGACGATGACAAGCACTCCAATGGCGAACACCCGCCACTGGTCGTCGACGCCAGCCAGACTGAGGCCGGTGCGGAACACGCCGACAATCAGCGCGCCGAGGATCGTACCGATGATGGCGCCGCGCCCACCGAACAGGCTGGTGCCACCGATGACCACAGCCGTGATGCTGTCGAGGTTAGCGTCCACGATGGCGTTGGCGCTCGCCGTGCCGGCGCGTCCGATCTGGACCCATGCGGTGATGCCGTAAATGAGACCAGCCACGGTGTAGACACTGAACAAGACCCGGTCGACCCGAATACCGACAAGGCGGGCCGCCTCCGCATCGTTGCCAACCGCGTACACGTGCCTTCCCCAGGTCGACTGGCTCAGGATGAATGCCATCACGATGGCCAAGATGGCCACGATGATCACGCCGGTCGTGATCCGAAACGGCCCGAGTTGGATACGCGTGCCGGCCCAGTTCAGGATCGGCGGCAGCTGCCGCCGGCCTATTTCCTGACCGCCGGAGTAGAGCAGCGCAATCGCCGTGAAGATGCTGAAGGTACCCAGCGTGACGATGAACGGCGGCAGCTTGAGCCGCGTCACCAATGTTCCGTTGATGGCTCCCGCGACGACCCCCGCGAGGATACCGAGCAGCAACGCCAGGATTCCCGGCATGCCGTTCTTCACGGCGAAGTTGGCCATCAGCAGCGACGAAAGAATCGCGATAGCGCCGACCGACAGGTCGATGCCAGCGGTCAGGATGATCAGCGTCTGGCCGATGGCCAAGGCGGCGATCACCGCGACCTGCTGCAGGATGATGCCGATCGTTCCGGGCTGGATAAAGCGCGGATTGATGATCGTGAAGGCAATGATCGAGACGAGCAACACCATCAATGGGCTGATCGATGGATGCGCATGAAGGACGTGCTGAATCCGCTGGACGGGCGACTGCTGGCGCGCGGCGAACTGTTCGGCAGCGGACGCTGGTGCGGGGGGTTCGACTGTCGTGGTCACATGGACTTCCTTGTCGTAGTAGTTACGCCGGTTGCTGCGGAGGCCACCCGATCCTCGCATGAGGGGCTGGCTCCGCCTCGGGCGGCGGAGCCAGCCAGCAGTTCTTCTATGACTACTTGCCCCAGCAGAGCTTCTCGCCTTCGGCGACGCTGATGCTCTCCACGCCCTCGACCTTCTTGTCGGTCACCAGAGCGACACCGGTGTCGTAGAAGTCCAGGCCGGGAGTCACCGCAGGCTTGTCCTGTCCGTCGCTGTCAGAGATCTTCTTGATCGCCTCAACACCCAACTCCGCCATCTTCACCGGGTACTGCTGGGAAGTAGCACCGATCGTGCCCTCCTTGACCAGCTTCAGACCAGGATTGCAGCCACCGTCCACCGAGACGACGATCGCGTCCGTGATGCCCGCATCCTTGAGCGCCTCGGCGCCACCGCCACCGGACGGCTCGTTGATCGAGTAGACGAGGTTGATGTCCTTGGACTTCGACAGGCAATTCTCCATCGCGGTCTTGCCCTCGTCGGCCGCACCCTGGGTCGGCTCGTTGCAGAC
>DATFOP010000158.1:0-8636 GCA_035265505.1 Propionibacteriaceae bacterium
GGCACCCTTGAACATCGGGTGTGGCACGCCATCCACCACTCGGTGATGGTTCGAGCCTCGTTGCCGAGCCTGCATGCATCGGTGGAGACGGAGATCTTCGACCCGGTGAACCCGGCCGTCCTGGTCTTCATCCGGCGGCATCAGCTGCAAACGATGGTGGGCGTCTACAACGTGACGTCGCAAGTCCAGGTTCTCCCGCGCTGGGTGATCCCGCTCGGCAACTGGGCCTGGGACGCCCTCACCGAGGACACCCCCCTGACCGACGCGGACTTGCAGGTCGAGGGCTACCAGGCCAGGTGGTTCGTCCAGCAGGCCTGACGACCGATCGGACCTAGGGTGGCGGGGTGGACGGGGTCAGGGAGGCACAGGACCAGGCGAGCGCGGCGGTACGGGAGGCGCTCGGCGGACTCGACCTGCCCTGGTCAGAACGCGAGCCGGGGCTGTTTTCGGTGAGCCTGCCGGGCGCCCGCAAGTTGATCACGGAGTGCGCGATCGAGGTCGGCAGCCATGCCATGCAGGTGCGCGCGTTCGTTGCCCGCCGGCCGGACGAGAATCATCAGGCGGTTTACGAATGGCTGCTGCAGCGCAACCTCAAGCTGTACGGGATCGCCTTCTGCCTGGATGCGCTGGGCGACATCTATCTGACGGGCAAGATCAGCAACTCCTCGGTCACCGCGCCCGAGGTCGACCGGCTGATGGGTGCGGTTGCCGCGTCCGCAGACGGCAGCTTCAACATGATCTTGGAGCTGGGCTTCGCCGAGAGCATCCGGCGTGAGTGGGCCTGGCGCCGCTCGCGCGGCGAATCGACGGCAAATCTCGCCGCGTTCGCCCACCTCGACCCTGAGTCTGACCGCCACTAGGCTCCCGTGTCATGACGGCTACCTTGGTCCTGCTGCGGCATGGCGAGAGCGAATGGAACGCGAAGAACCTCTTCACGGGCTGGGTCGATGTCGATCTCAACCTCAAGGGTGAGGGGGAAGCCCAGCGCGGCGGCGAGCTGCTGGTCGAGAATGACCTCCTCCCCGATGTGGTGCACACGTCTGTGTTGCGCCGGGCGATCCGTACGGCGGAAATCTCGTTGCACGCCGCGGATCGGCACTGGATCGACACCAAGCGTTCCTGGCGGCTGAATGAGCGGCATTACGGCGCCCTTCAGGGCAAGGACAAGGCCGCCACCCTGGCGGAGTTCGGCGAGGAGCAGTTCATGATGTGGCGACGCTCGTACGACGTGCCGCCGCCGCCCATCGACAATGATGACCCGAACGCGAACTTCCACGACCCTCGCTACGCCGGCCTGCCGAGTGAGGCTCGGCCCCGGACCGAATGCCTGAAGGATGTGCTGCTGCGGGCGCTGCCGTACTGGTACGACGAGATCGTGCCGGACCTGTGGGCCGGCAAGATCACTCTGATCGCGGCCCACGGCAATTCGCTGCGAGCGATCGTCAAGCACCTTGATGCGATCAGCGACTCCGACATCGTCGGCCTGAACATCCCAACCGGCATCCCGCTGTTGTACGAGCTGGACGACGATCTCAAGCCCACCACACCAGGCGGTCGCTACCTCGATCCGGAGGCGGCGGCCGCTTCCATCGAGGCCGTCAAGAACCAGGGTCGGAAGTAGCGCTCGTCGGCGTCCCGTCTCGCCCGTCTGGATTCTGAGCGGACGGCCTGCCTACCCCAGCCGTCCCGCGGCGAGTGCCGAGGCCAGCGACGGAGCCAATGGCAGCCGGGGAACGAGGGTTGCCTGAACCGCGTGGTAGAGGTCGGGCTTGCCTGGCCAGACCGTGCCGATGGGCCGGTTGTTCGGATCGAGTTGGTGATGCCAGGAGCCGCCCTGCCGATCGATCAGGTACGTCTCGATGTACCCCCACCAGGTCCGACAGAGTTCGCCGTACCGAGTTTGGCCGGTGTGTCCATACAGCGCAGTTGCGGCGGCGACTGCCTCCGCCGCGACCCAATGCATCCGGTCCCGGACGACTGGGCGCCCGTCCCAGTCGGTCGTGTAGATGAAGCCGGGCTGGCCGTCGGCCGCCCAGCCATCGTCGACGCCACGGTCGAAGAGGGCGATCGCCGCCTCGATCAGCCACCCGGGAGCGTTCCGTACGGACGCGTGGAGATGCAGCAACAACCGGGACCACTCGTAGGCATGGCCGACAGTCGCACCGTAGGGCTGGAACGGGTCGTCCCGATGAGCACGGTTGTGCTCCAGCTGCGGACGCCACTGGGCATCGAAGTGCTCGGGGATTCGCCAGCCCTGCTCGCGCCCGTTCGCGACCACGCGTTCGGCGATTGCCAGTGCGCGATGGTGCAGGTCGGGGTCGGCGGCGACATCCCCCGCGGCCAGCAGCGCTTCCACCGCATGCATGTTCCCGTTGACCCCGCGATAGGGGTCCAAGGTAGTGAAGGATCGGTTCCATCTGTCGACGAACATCCCCGACGCCGGATCCCAGAACCGGTCGAGCCACACGTCGAGGGCTTCGCTCAGCAGCCGGTCGCCGCCCGGCCGCCGGGCCACCCTCGCCGACGAGGCGGCTAGCACGACAAAGGCGTGGGCATAGCAGCCCTTCTCGTCCGGCGAATCGCCGTCCATCACGCTGGAATACCAACCGCCGGACTTGTTGTCCCTCAGCAGGCCGGTCAATCCCGCCAGGGCGTGATCGGCCAGCTCGCCGGCGCCTTCTACCCCGAGGAGGTGCGCGAGGCAGTAGACGTGCGCCATGCGCGCGGTGATCCAGGTATGCACCGGGCGGCTCAGGTCCGGATCACCACTCTCATCCAGCCACGCCGCACCGCCCGCCGGGTGCGGAAAGCGCCGTCCGAACTCGATCAGCCGCTCGAATTCAGCGGATAGTGTCCTGGTGTCGAGCGCAGGATCTGCTGACGTCACCCGGCCACGCTATCGAGTGCCGGAGTGCGGCGGTGCAGCCGTCAGGGCTGCGGCCAGGACTCCGTTTCCGGAAACTCGCCGGTAACGACGTAGATGACCCGACGAGCCATCGACGCGGCGTGATCAGCGATCCGCTCGTAGTAGCGGCCCAAGAGCGCGACGTCGACCGCTGCCTCCACGCCGTACGGCCAGTCGTCGCTCAGCAGTACCCGGAACTGGGTGCGTCGCAGCTCGTCCATCTCTTCGTCACGAGCGCGAAGTTCCTGGGCGACCTGGATGTTCCGGTCGATCAGCGTCTGGCCGGCGCTGACCACCATCTTCTCCGCCACATCGCCCATCCGGATGAAGTTCGCCCGTAGCGCCTCAGGCACGGCGTGCTCGGGGTACCGCAACCTGGCGATCTTGGCGACGTGGGCCGCAAGATCGCCCATCCGTTCCAGCTCGGCAACCATTCTCAGGGTGGCCACGAGAATCCGCAGCTCCCCGGCAACCGGCGCCTGCCGCGCGAGCAGGGAGAAAGCCCGCTGTTCGATATCAAGCTGCTTGGCGTCCAATAGCTCATCGTCGCCGATGACGTGCTCGGCAAGATGGATGTCAGCCTCGAGCAGCGCGGTGGTGCTGCTCCGAACTGCGGAGGACACGCTTTGGGACATCAGGACCAGGTCGGCCAAAATATCGTCCAATTGTTCGCGGTAAGTGTCACGCATGTCTTGAATTCCTCGTCTGTTCCGGGCAGCACTCGTACGCTCCACCATAGGCCTGGTCCCTACGCCGAAGCCCGCGGAGGATGAACGGCGCGTAAACGTGCGTCAAACCCTGGATGGCGTCGCGCTCAAAGGCCCTTCCTCTTGGTCTATACCCGAAAACAGACCCCTACTATCTGACTGTGCATCCGATCGCCACCTTGATGGCCGGCCTTTTCGGGGGTCTCGTGATCGGCATCTGCATCGCGTGGCTAGCCATCCGATACCGGCGGAGCGAGGTCATCACCGACCTCGCAGGTGAATCGCCGCAAATTCCCGAGGGAATCTCGTCGGTGCTGGACGTGCTGAGCTCCTCGGCGGTGGTCGTCGGTCCACATGACGAGGTGCTGGAGGCCACCACGAGCGCCCGGACGCAAGGTCTTGCGCGCGGCAGCCGGGTGGCAGTGCCCGAGTTGCTGGACCTCGTCCGCCAGGTGCGCCGCGAACGTGTGATCCGTAGCCTCGATCTCGAGCTGATGCGGGGCCGCAGCGCGACGAGCTACCTCAGGATTCGCGTGGCTCCACTACCTGACGACCTCGTCGTCGTCTTGGCCGACGATGAGACCTTCGCGCGACGGATCGAGGAAACCAGACGTGACTTCGTAGCCAACATCAGTCACGAGCTGAAGACGCCAATCGGCGCGATCTCACTTCTCGCTGAGGCCGCCGAGGACGCGGCTGACGACCCAGCGGCGGTACGGAAGTTCGCTGGCCGGTTGAGCGTGGAGTCGGCGCGACTAGGCGACTTGGTTTCCCAGATCATCGATCTGTCCCGGCTGCAGGCCGACGACCCTCTGGCAAATGCGGAGGAGGTCGACATCGACGAGATTCTGGCGGAGGCAGTCGACCGCTGCCAGGTGGATGCCCAACGGCATCAGGTCAGCTTGACCGTGGCCGACGCCACCGGCTGCCGAGTGCTGGGCAGCTCCCGGCAACTCAGCATCGCGGTCGGCAACCTTGTGGAGAACGCCGTGGTCTACTCCGATCCAGAGGCCCGTGTTGTCGTGGCCGCGCACAGACAGGCCCGCGGTGATGACGACTATGTTGAGATCACGGTCTCGGACAACGGCATCGGCATCCCACCGGGCGAGCTCGAGCGGATCTTCGAGCGGTTCTACCGTGTCGATTACGCCCGAAGCCGCGCCAACGGGGGCACCGGGCTTGGGTTGGCGATCGTCAAACATATTGCTGCCACCCACGGTGGTGATGTGTCGGTCTGGAGCCAGCCGGGTCAAGGCTCGACTTTCACGATCCGCATCCCCGAACACGTCAGCGGGAAGCACAGCGGCGAGCGAGCACCCGACGCCGACTCAGAGCTCCGCGCGGAGGATCAGGAGAGCAGGCGATGACGCGGATACTGATCATCGAGGATGAGGAGTCCTACCGCGAAGCGCTGGCCTACATGCTGCGTAAGGAAGGCTTCGAGGTTGTGGACGCCGCGGACGGCGCGGAGGGCCTCACCGAATACGATCGGATGGGCGCCGACCTGGTGCTCCTCGATCTCATGATGCCCGGCCTCACCGGCACCGAGGTGTTCCGGCAACTCCGCCTCCGCGGTCCAGTGCCGGTCATCATGGTCACCGCCCGCGAGTCCGAGGTCGACAAGGTGGTCGGCCTCGAGCTGGGCGCCGACGACTACGTCACCAAACCCTTCAGCCATCGTGAGTTGGTGGCCCGGATCCGAGCCGTGCTGCGGCGTGGCCAAGACGTCGAACTACTGCCCGATGTCGTCGAAGTGGCCGGCGTGCGGATGGACGTCGAGCGGCACGAAGTCTCGGTCAACGGCCAGCGGATCCGGCTGGCGCTCAAGGAGTTCGAATTGTTGGAGCTCCTGTTGCGCAACGCCGGCCGAGTGCTCACCCGGGGCCAGCTGATCGACCGGGTATGGGGCGCAGACTATGTCGGCGATACCAAGACCCTCGACGTTCACGTCAAGCGGCTCCGAACGAAAATCGAACCGGATCCCGCCAACCCCCGCTACCTCATCACCGTCCGCGGCCTCGGCTACAAGTTCGAGGGCTGAGCGAGCGAAGCGGGGCCCGAGCAGTCAGATCCGGTTAGGGTTCATCTGTGACTGGGGAGATCACCGTGTTCTCGGGTTCAGCCCATCCCCAATTCGCTGACGAGATGTGCCAGATCCTCGGCGTCGAGCTGTCCCACTCCCGCACCACGCGATTCAGCAACGACTGCCTGCAGGTGCAGCTACGCGCTAACTGCCGCCAGCGAGACGTCTACATCGTCCAACCGCTGGTCCCGCCAGTGCAGGAGAACCTGTTCGAGCTGCTGCTGATGCTTGACGCCGCCCGAGGCGCCTCGGCAGCTCACATCACGGCGGTGATCCCGCACTATGGCTATGCGCGTTCAGACAAGAAGGACGCTCCACGGATCTCCATCGGTGCTCGGCTGGTGGCCGACATGATCGCCACCGCGGGCGCGACCCGTGTCCTTACCATGACCCTGCACACGCCCCAGGTGCACGGCTTCTTCTCGGTGCCGGTCGACCACCTGAGTGCTGTTAAGGAGCTTGCCCAGCACTTCAGTGGCCAGGACCTGCACAACACCGTCGTCGTCTCCCCAGACTTGGGCAACGCCAAGGTGGCGAGTCAGTTCGCCAGAATCCTTGATCTGCCGGTGGCGGCGGGCTCGAAGCAGCGGCTATCGGACGACGCCGTGTACATCGACCGCATTGTCGGCGACGTCCACGGTCGCGACGTGATCGTGCTCGACGACGAGATCGCGACGGCGGGCTCAATTGTTGAGCTGCTCCGCAAGTTGCGCGAGGAGGGTGTCCGGCAGATCTCCCTGGCCTGCACCCACGGCCTGTTCACCGGTCCCGCCATCGAGCGCCTGAAACAAGAGCCGAATCTGGGCGAGATCGTCATCACGAACACCGTGCCGCTGCCGCCGGAGAAGCAGCTGCCCGCCATCGTGACCAGGTCGGTCGCGCCGTTGTTCGCCGAGGCCGTGCATCGCATCCATGTCGGCGAATCAGTGAGCAGCCTCTTCAGCCCCGAAGAGACCTACGGTTAAGGCCTATCCAGCGCTCGGCGTGGCCTCGGGACTGATGGTGGCGTACGGGCCCTCGTTCCCGTCAATGACCGGGACCCGCACTGTGGCCGAGCCGGCGGTGCTGAACTGCAGGGTGACGTCGGCCACCAGACCCGCCTTCAGGTCAGGGCTCCTCACGGTGATGAACGGACCGTCGGTGAGCACGACGAGAACTCCGTTGCCCAGACTGACTGACGACGGAATGGTGGCGCTGAGCGGCGCACCGTCGGTCCCGTCGGACTTGATCGCCTTGCCGCTGACCGCGGTCAACTGAGCGCGGTCAGCCGCTACCATCGTGGCGGACAGGATACCCTCGCCTTCGGCTCGGCTGAGAATCATCAGGTTTCGTACCTTGACCCCTCGCTCGCCTCCGACGTCGAAATTGACGCCCTCGGCGGGGGTGTAGGGGCGCAAAGTTTGCTTGTTTGTTCCGCAGGCCGTCGTGACGGTCACAGCCAAGACCAGCAGGAGACCAGCAACCAGCCGTACGGTCGGTGACCAGCCGCGCGAGGCTGGGCTCGAGTTCGGGCGCACTATCCGACTCCTACGTCTGGGGGTTCGTCTGGATGCAGCCTAGCGACCTTGCAGCGGCTTCGTGAGGCGACCGACAGCAGTGTCGCGACTCACTCCCAGTCGCCGGCCAGGCACATCGGCACCCCATTTGTCAAGGGTGTCTGTACCCCATACTGGCCTCTGGCTAGCCCAAACGCGTCTGAGGAAGTCTCAGCCTCATGCTAAACTCGTAGGTGCGAAAGGGGCTCACGACAATATGACCTTTACAGTCGGCGAAACGGTGGTCTACCCCAATCATGGGGCCGCCGTGATCGAGGACATCGAAACCCGTCAGATCAAGGGTGAAGACAAGCTCTATCTCGTACTTCGGATCGTCGGTCAGACCGACCTGGTGGTCCGGGTACCCGCCTGCAACCTCGACCTCGTGGGCGTCCGCGATGTCGTCGATGCTGACGGCTTGGAGCGGGTCTTCAGCGTGCTGCGGGCTCCTCACACGGAGGAACCGACCAACTGGTCGCGGCGATACAAGGCCAACCTGGAGAAGCTGCACTCCGGCAATGTGATGAAGGTTGCTGAAGTCGTACGCGACCTGTGGCGGCGTGAGCGCGAGCGTGGACTCTCCGCCGGCGAGAAGCGGATGCTGGCCAAGGCGCGCCAGATTCTAGTTTCTGAGCTGGCGCTTGCGGAGCGGGTCGCCGAGGACAAGGCCGAGGTCCTGCTCGACGAGGTCCTCGCTTCCTGATAAGCCGCCCGACCACACCGAATGCAGATCCGTACCGGCATCGGTGTGGACGTGCATCGCCTCGTCGACGGACGGCCCATGACGATCGGTGGGCTGGAGTTTCCCGAGGAGCGGAAGGGTCCGCAGGGCCATTCCGACGGTGACGTCGTCTGCCACGCAATGTGCGATGCGCTGCTCAGCGCCGCAGGGCTGGGAGATCTGGGCACCAACTACGGCACGGAAGAGCCGGCCTGGCACGGGGCGTCGGGGCTGTCCTTCTTGACAGCAACGTGCCAGCGGGTGCGGGAGGCTGGCTTCGAGGTGAGTAACGTCGCCGTCCAGTTCATCGGGAACACTCCCCGGCTCGGCCGTCGGCGAGCAGAGGCAGAACAGCTGCTCAGCCGGGCCATCCACGCTCCTGTCTCAGTTGCCGCCACGACGACGGACGGCCTCGGCCTCACGGGCCGGGGCGAAGGTGTCGCCGCCGTGGCCACCACGTTGTTAACTGGCTCCGGCTAGTCGTCGCGCGGAGCGCTGGCTAACGGACGAGGGCCGGGGAAGCCACAAAAGTGTTGCACTCGCCAACCTCGCTAGTGCCGAGCCCGATCTCCCCCCAGTACCTCCGGCTCTTGGCGAGCCCGTGATTGCCGACGACGTTCGGCTTGCCGGTCAGCGTGTCGTCACCAACCGCGATGTAGGTCTGCTGGATGCCTTCCAGGTCGGA
>DATFOP010000159.1:0-10351 GCA_035265505.1 Propionibacteriaceae bacterium
AGCTCCTTTTCCTGCTCCTCCAAGGCGGCAAGATCAGCCTCGGTGGACTCCTCGAGCTCCGCTAAGTCGGCCTGCTGCTGCAGGTAATCCTGAAGGACCGAGTTCTGATTCTCGCTGACCTTCTCGACGGTCGAAATCTGGCTGAGGAAGCCGTCGGCATCGGTGGTGAAGAACAGCTGCGCTGCGGCGTCGAGATTGCGGTTCTGGAACCGGGCCAGCGCCACCTGACCGACCTGTCGCTTCATACGGCTGACTTTGCCAACCTGCGTGTCAAGGTCAACCTTCTTCAGCTTGAGCTTCTTGCGGCCCCGGTCCAACTCCTCCTTGACGCCGACGTACTGCTGGTCCATCGCCTCTGCCTCGGTCTGCAAGGCGGCGATCTGGGCCTTTGCCTCCTCCACAGTCAGCGGCGGGTCGCCGGCGGCGGGTGCGCCAGAGGAGACCAGCAGACTCGCGGTGAGAGCGGCAGATGCCAGGCCGACAATCGCGGTGCGAAGGGTAACTAGGCGTTTCGAGGCGCCCGAGGCGCTTCCGATGCGTGCTAGCAAGCGGCCAATCCCTTTCCTCGTCGCCCGACCGTCAGTTCTGGGGCATGGTCGAGCGCGCGCGAAACTTCCCCCGAACCAGCCGACTCAAACAGCGTGCCCCACGTTAGGTCACGAAATGGTCACTGAGCAAACCGCCAGTCCAAATTTGACCGGCATGTGATCCGACGGGTGACCTAGGCGTAATCCTGTCGACCCGGCAGCGGCGAAACCGAGCGCGCCGGACGAACGCCGGGAATGAGGCGCAACGGCGGTACGAGGCCCTGCTCGGCCAACGCGGACAGCGTCGCCTGCTCCTCGGAATCGAGATCCACCACTCCGTGCGGGGGACCCAGGAGCACTGTGATCACACAATCCGCGCAGGCGGGACCACGCGCCATGCATCGATCGCAGTCGACATGCAACACATCCATCCTGGTTCCCTCTCGTCGGTGCCCCGCTGCCCTTTCCCAACCGCTGCAGGCAACTGTGCCCGAGGGGTCCGACAATTTAGTGCACGATTAGCCTGGGGCCGGCATCGGGGTAGATTAAGGCCTCGGATTGCGGCTCATCGTTACTCAGGGGAGATCTGTGGCTAAGGCACGACGAGCAAAACAGAGCGCTGCAAGGGTTGTCGTACCCGTGGTGGCTGGTTTGGTTCTGCTCGGTGGCGGTGGTGTGGCGGCCTGGCAGCTGTGGCCGGATGGATCCACAACGTCCGCCCAGCCGCAGGCTTCGGTGACGGCCTCGACGGCCTCGAGCACGACCCCGTCAGCGACCAGCGCTACACCGAGCCAGACTCCCACAGCCAAGCCCAGCAAGAGCGTCGACCCGAACACCGTCAAGGCTGAGGAGGCCCTGAAAACCTGCCAGGCGAAAGTGTCCGCCGGCGATAAGGTCATCACGGAGGCCAAGACGGGCGTCGGGCACTGGGCTTCTCACGTCGAGTCTCAACGCCTCGCCGACGAGGGCGAGATCAGCATCGATGAGATGAAGGCGCGATTCAAGGAGACCCGCCTGCTGGGTCCCGGGGATCAAAAGCGCTATCGAGACGCGGTGAATGCGTATCAGGATGAGGACGGTTCTTGCTCAGAGATTGACAAGGCGCCCAGAGCCATCGCTGCCTCACTCGAGAAGTGCGCCAGCCGGAGTGCGGACCAGGAACCGGTCATCTCCGCGGGAGCCAAGGGCATGAAGGACTGGGCCTCACACCTAGCCGCGATGCAGCGCAACAAAGAAGGCCATGCCAGCGATCCTCAGGGTGAGTGGGTCAGGGCGTACCGGGCTGCTCCGAAGAACATCAATGGATTCGAGAAGGCGCTCGACGACTACGATCCACCCAGCTGTTAGCTCGCGCTGGAGGCGAAGCCTCGCTCGATCCGACTGAGTGTCGGAGGTCGTCTCTAGCGTCGTCGGCATGGCAGGGTCGCGCGCGGCGGATCGCGGTGCCGGGGATTCGGGTCTCCAGGGATCATTCGATGATCTTGGTACGCACCTGTCCCAGGTGACGTTCTGCGTTGTCGATCTGGAAACCACCGGAGGTGCCGAGACCGATTCGATCACCGAGTTCGGCGCGGTCAAGGTACGCGGTGGGGAGGTGCAGGGCGAATTCCAAACGCTGGTCAATCCCCGAGTCCATATCCCGCCGCTTATTGCGGTGCTGACCGGCATCACCAATTCCATGGTGGCCAACGCGCCCGTCCTGGCGAATGTGCTGCCAACTTTCCTGTCGTTCGCCGAGAACACGGTGATCGTGGCCCACAACGCGCCCTTCGACGTGGGCTTCCTCCGGCGATCCTGCGATCAGCTGGGTTATCCCCCGCCGCGCTGGCCAGTGCTCGACACGGCCGCGCTGGCCCGTCAGATATTGCTGCGGGACGAAGTACCGAATTGCCGATTGGCGACGCTGGCCCGGCACTTTCGGGCAACCGTTACGCCAAATCATCGGGCCCTGGTCGACGCGCAGGCCACCGTGGATGTGCTCCACGGTCTGATCGAGCGCGTGGGAAATCTCGGCGTCCACACCATCGAGGACCTCCAGGAGTTCGCTCGGCGGGTCTCTCCGCAGCGCCGCGCCAAGCGAACCTGGGCAGCGGATATGCCCGAGGAGCCAGGCGTCTATCTCTTTGTGGCTGAGCACGAGGAGACCCGACACGTGCTGTACGTCGGGAAGTCGAAGAACATCCGCAAGCGGGTGCGGAGCTACTTCACCGCCGCCGAGAAACGCTCCCGGATCGATGAGATGGTGCGGCTGTCCACCGGAGTCGAGGCGGTGCCGTGCCGGACCGGGCTGCAAGCTGATGTGGTGGAGCTCCGACTGATCGCGAGCCACGCGCCTCGCTACAACAAGCGGTCCAAGTTTCCGGAGCGCATCTGTTGGATGAAGATCACCGATGAGGCCTTTCCCCGGCTGTCCATCGTGCGCTCGGTGCGCGACGACGGCGCCAGCTACTTCGGCCCGTTCTCACACCGACAGGCATGTGAGGACGTCGTCTTCGCCATCTACGACGGATTCCCGATCCGGCAGTGCACTCCAAGGCTCAGTGCGTCGGCCCCGATCTCGGCATGCGCGTTAGCCGGCATGGGTCGCTGCTGCGCGCCCTGCGACGGGACGATCTCGAGGGATGGCTACGCCGACGTGGTCGAGAACGTTCGATCCGCGCTGTCGACCGACGTCCGACCCGCGGTCAGCGGCCTGCAAAACCGGTTGTCCCGGCTCATCGATCAGCAGCGTTTCGAGGAGGCAGCCACCATCCGGCGGCGGCTCGAGACGCTGACCCGTACGGGCTACAGGTTTCATCGGGTCCGCAGCCTGGCCGGTTGTGCAGAGATCGTCGCCGCCCGCAAAAACGGCCCGGATTGGGAGATTCACGTCGTCCGCCATGGACGTCTGGCGGGCACGGGGATTGCCACACCTGGCGATGTGCCTCAAGCGGTTGCCCGAACCGTACGGGCAACCGCTGAGACCGTGATTCGACCTCCCGATCCCCTGCCAGCAGCTGCCATCGAAGAAACTGAGCGCATTGCCGACTGGTTGGAGCAGCCCGGCGTTCGAATCATCGAGATCGTGGGCGACTGGGCCTGGCCGCTGCATGGTGTGCTGAGCCAGGAGAACCTCATTAGTCACGCGCTGGGGCCACGTGCGGTCGCCCTGGCCGAGCACTCGAAAGTCCCTAAGATGAGCACGTGATCACCGCCATCGTGTTCATCCGAGCTGACGTTTCCCGAATACCGGAGGTCGCCGAAGAGATCGCCGACCTTCCGGCAGTCAGTGAGGTCTACTCGGTGACCGGTGCCATTGACCTGATCGCCATGGTCCGGGTCGCCGACCACGAGCAGATTGCCGAAGTTGTCGCCGACCGCCTCAACAAGGTCCCGGGTGTGGTGAGCACCGAAACCCACATCGCCTTCCGGGCATACTCGGCCCACGATCTGGAAGCGGCCTTCTCCCTCGGCACTTAGGGGCTTGGCTCCGGCCCAGGGAAGTGTCGACGACAGGCGCTCTGACACTAGAAGCCCCGCGCCAGACCTGGGTCTCGAGCGGGTATCCCGCCCGTGCGTGGATTCAGAAGATCGCGATCTTGGCCACCACGGCGACCAGGCAGGCGAGCATGACGCCGAGCAAGCCGACGATCTGAATGACACTCTGGTTCCGGCGCGGGGCGTACGCCAGGATATAGCCCACCAGGGCACCCACCGCGATCCCGCCGATCAAGCTCAGCCACCCCATGCTCGAGAAACCAATCAGGAGGCTGTAGAGCACGAGCAGGACGAGCAGCCCGATATCGGCACGAATGTCCTCTCGGGTCTTGAGCTTGCCGATCGCATTCGCAGCGAGAAGTCCGACCACCGCGGCGCCAGATGTCACCACGACGCCCCCCGCTGGTCCGAGCAGGAAGAAGACCGTCGTCCCGCCGAGCCCAGCCGCAAGGTAAAGCGCGGCGAAGCGCCAGCCGCCCAACTCAGATTCGATGGCCCGACCGGCGATCCACAAGACCAGTAAATTCATCAGCAGTCCGATCAACGTGCCGGACAGCAGAGCGCTGGTCAACAGTCGCCAGAACTGGCCCATGGCAACGAAGTCGTTGGCCATGACAAGCAGCCCGAAGATCAGTCCGCGAGTGACCAGGTCGAGGACGTAGACGACGGCCAGCACCACCATGATGATCTTGGTCATGCTGCCGCCACCCGGCCGCAGGGCGGCACCGAATGCGGTTCTCGGCTGCCGGACCCGAGCGCCGGTCACACACTTGGGACACTGGAAACCGACCGAGGCCGGCCGCATGCACTCGCCGCAGATCGGACGCCCACAGCGTTGGCACTTGATGCCGGTCATCCGCTCAGGATGCCGGTAGCAGCCCACAAATCCAGGGGCGGCGAAATCCGGTCCGGCCGGAGGCGGAGCACTCACTCGGTTACGTCGACCGACTCGATCACCACTGCGTCGAGCGGGCGGTCTCCGCGCGCGGTCCGTACCCGCGCAATCTCGTCGACGACTTCCCGGCTGACGGGATCCGCAACCTCGCCGAAGATGGTGTGCCGCCGATTGAGATGAGGGGTCGGACCGAGGGTGATGAAGAACTGGGAGCCGTTCGTTCCCGGTCCGGCGTTCGCCATAGCGAGCAGATAGGGCCGGTTGAAGGTCAGCTCCGGATGAAACTCATCACCGAACGTGTAACCGGGACCGCCGGTTCCGGTTCCGAGCGGGCATCCACCCTGGATCATGAAGCCATCGATCACCCGATGAAATGTGAGTCCGTCGTAGAAGCTTCCCGTCGTTTTGACACCGGTCTGCGGGTCCGCGTACTCCTTGGTTCCGCTCGCCAATCCCACGAAGTTGGCAACCGTCTGTGGGGCATGGTCCTCGAAGAGGTTGAGCACGATGTCGCCATGATTGGTGTGCAAAGTGGCCGTTCTGGGCACGTCGGTGGTCGCCTTCCTCTGGTTGCGATCTTGAGCGGTCCGCCTGCCCATCCTGTCACGAGCGATCAACCGCAGTCTGCTCAGCGAGATCGACGCATAGCCCTCCGCGCCCCCGACCCCTGGCGGTACGGTTAACCCGGACGCGGAGCACTCGCGTGCCGCAAGCCGGTGTCGCCTACGGAGGAAACGTGACGCGCAGATCTGAACGGAAGAAGGCCGCCAAGGCGGCAAAGGCCGCGCCCCCGCCGGACTTCGTGCATACGACAGCGGGCCGGATCGGGCCGCTGGTCCACGGCGCTGCCGATCGAATGGACCCCGTGGCACACTCTGCCGCTGACCGGGTCGGTCCGCTCGCCCAGGCCGCGGCCGATTGGTTGGCGGCTGCGGCTGTCCTTGCTCAGTCGGCGGCAGACCGCGCCGGCCCGCTCGCCCAGTCCGCTGCCGACAGGGTCGGCCCCTTCACCCACGCCGCCGCCGAGCGGGTCAGTCCGCTGGCAACGACGGCCGCCGATCGGATCGCTCCGCTCGCGACATCGGCCGCCCACCGAGTCGGCCCGTACGCCCAGCACGCCCGCGAGCGCGTTTCGCCTTATGCCGTTGCCGCGATGGGTCGCGTCTCGCCGTACGCTCACCTGGCGACGGAGAAAGTCGGCCCGCTGGCCTCCAGTGCCAAGAAGCGGGGCGCCCGAGTGGCATCCGACGCGCTGGACAAGTTCGGGCCCAGGCTGGATGACGCCCTGGATGCCGGCAGGCACAAGCTGTCAGACAACCTGGTTCCGAAGCTGGCGGGTGCGCTGAGCGCCGCCGCCGGCTCCCCAGTCGTTGCTGAAGCCACCCGCCGTGGACAGGCCACGTTGGCCGCGGCCAAGGGTGAACTCGTCCTGCCGCCTCCCAAGAAAAAGCGGAGATGGTTGAAGAGACTGGCGATTCTCGCCGCTCTGGCCGGCGTCGCGGTCGTCGCGGCCCGCAAGTTCCTGGGGAGTGCCGACGCCGACTGGCAGGCCGCCCGGCCCAGCACTCCTTACCCGCCGCCGGAACCGGCTAGAGCAGCGGAGCCGAGCGCCGAGGGGGCGACATCGTCGGTCGATGAAGCTGCCACAACCAGGGAGGCGAGCGCCGCGGGGCCGGCCGCTGCCGATGACCTCACAGCCCCAACGGACGAATCGGGTCCCAGTGCGGCGGATTCGATTCCTGCTGCCGGCGATTCCGTCGCTGACTTGGGCGAGCCGCCCGTCGCCGACGCCGACGTCCAAGGCTCGGACATGCCGGCGTCCGACGCCGGACAAGGCTCGGACATGCCCGCGCCCGACGCCGACGAAGGTGCGTCGCTCGTGTATTCCACCGAGAGCGACGGGGTTGGAGACCGCGGCCAGCCGATGCAAAGTCAATCGAACGAGGCTTCCCCGGTTGACACTGAGCGGCCCATCGCCCAGTCGGCCGAAGACATGTCTGGCCCGTTAAGCGGCGACCGACCACGCTACGAGGGTGAGGGCATCTACATTGGGCTCGAACCACCTGAGGGATACACCATCAAGGGCAACGAGCGCTCGAAGAAGTACCACGTGCCCGAGTCGGCCGGGTACGGACGGACGACGGCAGAGGTCTGGTTCAACAGCGAGGAGGCTGCCGCACGCGCGGGCTTCATCCGCGCTCAGCGCTGACATCGACGCCTATGCTGCGTGCGTGATCTCCCGGGACCTGGCGACCCAACTGGCACCGTATCTCGCGTGGACGCCCGCCAACGGCGACCAGTTTTTCATCCCAAAGCCGGAGATCGCGGACTCGGTATTTCTGGTCAGTGACATGGTCGTGGAGCTGGTGGTCAGGGGCGGTCAGTCCCGCTTCCACTTCAATGGGACGGTCGAGTGGGCTCTGGACTCGGTCGCGTCTGACGACGTCGTCTGGCTGCCCCGGGAGGATCAGCTGCGGGAGCTGTTGGCCGGGTACTTCCTCTCCCTCGATGCTTCCCCGGGCGGCTTCATCGTCACAGTCAGCGGTCCGGGCCGAGCCCATCACACTGAGCCGGAGCAGACAGCGGCCGATGCTTATGCCCTGGCGCTGCTCTACGTGTACAGCCATGACGCGGCCAGGGCGAGGTAGGCACCGGCCAGCATCGAGGGAGCGTACGGGAATGGTCCTTTGCGACTCCAAGCGAGTCGTACCAGACCGTGAACTCCTCCCACGGCCGTGCCCAGGAAGAGTGTCCAGAGCAGAAGCCGCCACGAGTCTGCCCCTGCCGCCGCCCCCAACAGCGGCGCGAAGCGGACGTCCCCGAAGCCGAATCCGCCGCGAGTGAACACCCAGCCCACGAAGTAGAGAGAGCCCGCCACTCCGGCGCCGACTGCGCTACGGACGAGCAGCGGCCAGCCACCGCCCAGGGCCACCGCCGCAAATGCGCCCACAATCATCAGCAGCCAGGCAATCCGCGTGAGCCGCAGCGGCAGCCACGTGGTCCGAGCGTCGATAACGGCCAGCAACACCCCAGCGGTGGAAAGCACTGTCCACAGGGGCATGGCCGCGAGCGGCACAAGGTACCAAGTGATGGCAGTCGCCACCGCCGCCAAGCCTCCGCACAACGCAATGAATCCCGGCGTGAGAAGTGAGCGGTAGCTGATCTTGTATGTAGCGCCCGCGGGCTCGGGCAAGGCACGCAGCACGGGGCCGACGGCCGCCGCCGTCACCAGACCGGTCATCACCGTAGCCAGGACCGCTGTTCCCGTGCTGCTCACCCGCGCGATCCTAAGGAACGTTTTGCAACGAGCGCGGTCAGCGGGTCGTGCTCACGCGACGTCGCGGCCAATGGCCACCCCCAAGTCTTGCGACCCAGCGGCCCCGACAGTCAGCACGGCAGCGGCAGCTCGCAGAGCGACCAGCGCAGTGCACGTCGTCGCACTGCCCTCCAGCAATCCGGCAAGCGAGGGGCGATCGACGCCGAGAGTTGCCGCCAGGCGCTCCTCCGACCAGCCAGAACTCCGCAGCAGCCGGGCGCGCCCGGTGACCGTTCGTGCGCCGACGATGCGGCACCGCAGCGCCCGAACGTCACTGCTGTGCACCTGCAGCAAGCAACGTGCAAGCTCGGGCTTGATCCTCCGCGCCGCCGACCGCCCCGTATCGTGACCCGCGATCAAGCGGGCGACGGCCTTGGTGTGGACTCCGGCGAGCAGCGCGACGGCCTCGATACTCAGCCCGGCAGCGGCCATCAGGTGCACCACGTGAGCTCGGAAGGGCGCCGCATCCACCCACGTCTGGGACGCTCGGCGCCGGGGGTCGCTGCTCCGTCCGTTCGGCCAGGGGTTCTGGGTCCGTCCGGCAGCCATGTGTTCCTCCTTAGATCTTTCTCTATAGAGGAAGGCCGTCGGAGAGGGTCGGATGTTACGGCCACGCGGAGATTTTGTTGACCAAGTTCGGTTGCCGCGCAGGGTTAGGCTCGCAAGCATGACCACCAGCCCGCCCCTCGGCTGGCCGGACTCAATTTCGGCGAAGGGGTCGGGGACCAAGGTGGCATTGATAGTGGCCTTGGGAATCGTCCTGGTCGCCGGCGCCGCGGTTGGCATCGGGATGATGGTGTGGCAAGAGCCGACGACGACCGCGGCACAAGCCGCGCGTTCTCTTGGCGCCGCGAGTGATGCGCCGGCGATCGATGGCCTGGACGCCGCCACTCGACGGGCAACCCTGGGGTCGGCAACGCTGACGCTCCCACCAGAGCCGTACGTGCTCTACCCCGACCCGGTCCAGCTGGACGGAGTCGTCAGCGTGATCTTCCTGGCCAACGCGGACGTGCATCCGAATTACGATCAGGGACGCGACTGGCAGGCAACGGTCGCGTTGGCTCGGATGAGCTCCAGCCTGACCGACGCGGATCTCGAACGAGCAGGAGATCGCGTGCTGCGAGAGCTGGGACGGCAATTCTTCGGCGGGCATCCAACGAAAATCGCCAATGTGCGCTCAGCCGATCGGGCGGTCGACGGGCAGCCCGGCATGGAGTTCCGGGCGGACGTCTACTATTCCGCCGATGGCCTGCCGAGCCGGTACGACCGCGTGGTCGTCTGGCTGGTGCGCGACGACGGCGGCACTTTGGTCGCCGCGATCAGCTCAGTCCCGAACGATACGACGTCCGAAGTCGCCGATCTGGCGGCCACGGCCATCGATTCATTGACGGTGGCCTGATCGGCGGTCAACGAAAGGCTCGGGTGGCCGAAACCCACTCCTCCAGCTTGGCTTTCGCCGCACCTGAGCCGATCGCCTCTTCCGCCCGGACGAGCTGGACGGCGATTTGATCGGTCAGACCCTCGGCGTCTGGCTTCGCCTCGGCCACCAGTCCGGCGGCGGCGTTCAAGATCACGATGTCGTGCACCGGTCCGGTTTTTCCAGCCACCAGGTCACGGACCACCTGAGCGTTGACACCGGCATCGCCGCCGACCAGATCCGACAGCTGGGCGCGGGGCAGTCCGACGTCGGCCGGGTCGAACCGGGTCCGGACCACCTGACCGTCGGCGTAGACCCACACCGCCGAGCTGGTCGTCGTGGTCATCTCGTCCAGGCCGTCATCACCATGCATCACCAGGCCCTGGTTGCCGCGAGCGGCGAAAACCCCCGCCATCAGCTCGGCCATCCGAGCGTCGGCAACACCCACCGCCTCGGCTATGGGCTGAGCGGGATTGGCCAAAGGTCCGAGGAAATTGAAGGTCGTCGGGATGCCGAGCTCGCGCCGGGCCGCGCCCGCGAATCGCAGGGCTGGGTGATAGTGGGCAGCGAAGAGAAACCCAATGCCGGTCTGCTCGATCACTGTCTGCTGATCTTCCGGCGCGAGATCGAGCACGACGCCGAGCGCTTCCAGCACGTCTGCCGCACCACAGGCGGACGAGGCAGCGCGATTGCCATGTTTGACCACGCGTGCACCTGCC